>NZ_CEXWTU010000187.1:0-10174 GCF_982758155.1 Marinagarivorans sp.
TGGCAGAGCCACATCACTTTATTCCCGTAAGTAGTCAAGATTTAGTGAGCGCCTGTTTAAGCGGAATTGGTACTCGTGTGGATAAAGCGCAGGTTGCGGTTGTTGCTCAACGTTTACAGGCCCTGCTGCATCAAGAGTTTCATCGTACACAAACCGCATTAATAGAAGCCTATTCGCCGATCGATCCCGATTTAGATACCGTAAGTATCGCGCCGCAAGGTGCGGTAGCTTTTGAGAGCGATCATTTTAAAGCGCTATTTGAAGGGGTACTTAAACAGGCAAATTTTATTCGTTTAAGCCGTGATGACCTGCAAGCTGCGCTTAAGGAATCGTCGTTGTTTAATATTCGGCTCGATATTGATTTTGATGATTTTGATGATGCCTTATTGTATTGCCGCGGCGTGACGGATAAAACAGAATCGATTACGCAGTGGTTTGGTTTGCGTAAAAAAACCATTACCTTCACGAATTATGATCGTGTTGTGTTGTACTTGCGCTTTAAAACCGTGAATACCCTGGGGGATAATACGCAATTGCTGGGGCGCTCTGGTAGGACGATGCTTAAGTTGTTTCGCAATGTGCCTAAAGCCGATTTGGAAATGTTATTCCCTAATACCCGTATTGGTATGCGCACTGTCGATAAACTCTTAATCGGCGTGCCCGCTTTAGTGAGTGGCGTTGTTGTGCTCACGACTAAGCTCGGTGCGACTTTAGTATTGCTCGGTGGTCTTTTCGGTTTCTGGCTTGGGTTACACCAAAAGCCTGTGGAGCTAAATGTAGCGACGCTATTGGCGCTGGGTGCGGGCTTGGGGACTTTGGCGGGCTATTGTTGGAAGCAATTTTCTACCTTTAAAAACCGAAAACTACGTTTTGCTCAAGCGCTTACACAAAACTTGTATTTTAAGTCTTTAGATAATAATGCCGGTGTCTTTTATCGCTTGATTGCTGAAGCCGAAGAGGAGGAGTTTAAAGAAGCCTTCTTGGCTTGGTTTTTTCTATTGCAGGCCGTGGCGCCGAGCAATGCATTGGACCTCGATCGCGCCATAGAGCAGTGGTTTAAAACCCTGAATACCAAAGCTAATATAGATTTCGAGATTGATGACGCTCTTAATAAATTAGAGCGCCTTGGTTTGGCAAAAAATAATGAAGGCTTGTGGGAGGCACTATCAGCCGAAAAGGCACAAGCCCATTTGATGGACCTTTATAGCGTCTGAGCAAATAACTCTACCTCTTTAGCCGACGTGAATGTTTTTGTCAGCTCGATTGTGCCATCTGGTTTTAGCACGACTAAGCTGGGCAGGTTTCGTATACCAAAGCTTTTAAACAGTGCTTTGGTATCATCTAACACTGTGGGTATGTTGAGTTTGTGTTGATCGAGATATCCAATCACGTCTTCTTCATTGGCCCATACATCAATAGATACCGCGACCCAATGCCCTAAATTCTGGCTGCTATTAGCCATTTTTCGCAATGCAGTACAGGCTTCCGAGATTAAGGGTTTGCTGTCGGCTAAATACCATTCACACCACGGTGAGGTAAACCAAATATAGGTGGGCTTATTGCCGGGTGTCGGTAGCGTGATGCTTTTGTTATGCACGGTTGTTAGGGGCACAGCCTGCTGTAAGCGTCCATTACTCACGTTAATATCAATGGTTTTTTCTGGGCTTGATGTGGGTTGGCTGACAATTTTTGGGGCATAGTTATTATTGGCGACGCGATCTAATACGGTTAAAAACTGAGCGTCATCTTTATGCCCAAGCCAAACGACGCGGCCTTGTTGATCAATTAAAATATGTTGCGGCGTTACGGTTAATTCTAGCGCATCAGCTAAGGTGCCATCATCGCGCACGACGGGCATGGTGAGATCTATCGTCTTCAAATAGGCTTTCACATCGTCGATATCGTCATTAATGCCGGTATTTACGGCAATCACGGCCATTTTATCGGCATATTTTTTAGAGATTTTTTCGAAGTGTGGCATTTGCTCGCGGCAGGGGCCGCACCAGGTTGCCCAAAACTTTAAGTAAATAGGGCGTTTACCTAGGTGCTCACTTAACGCTAAGGGCTGGTTATTGAGATCTAATAGTGTGATGGGCGCTAGCGGTTGACCGATAATTGGGTTGCCGGCCACATGTGCACGACGCTCGGCCTCGGCAGCCCAATCAAATTCTTCTTCGGCATACCCGCTGGGGCTAAAAAGGTTTGCGGCGATCAATAATGCGCTCAAAGCTTTTGGGAAACGTACTGCGAACTTAGTCATAGCCAACTCTTTAAGATTGAAAATAATAGGGTAAAGGATTCTAATGAGGGCTATGCCCCATTCATAGGGCCAAAAAATAACATTTTTACTAGACCATGACTCAACCGAAAACGTTTCTCAGTCATTCCGTTAATTTCGATGCCGCTACACCGCGGTATCGGCAAATTTATACGCGTATTAAAAATGCGATTTATGCCGGTGTGCTAAATGCGAATGACCGCCTACCCTCGGCACGAGCATTGGCTAAAGAGTGGAGTGTAGCGAGAGGAACCGCAGAAGAAGCCTATCAGTTGTTAAAAGACGAAGGTTATATTGTGGCTAAAGGGCCTTTGGGTTGCTTTGTTCACGCGCAAGTTAAACCCCGAAGCACTACGGCGAATAGACCTTCAGCACCTTTAATGGATAGTCAAAATACCAGTTGGGAGCAGGTTGATTTAGTACCTTTTCAAATGGGGTTGCCGGCATTAGATGCTTTCCCCAAGGGCCCTTGGCAGCGGATGACGCAAAAACTATTACGTGAAATGCCACGAGTTACATATCGCAATGCACCACAAACGGGGCTAGCTGAATTAAAGGCGGGAATTGCTCGGTATTTATCTGTGTCTAGAGGGTTTGATTGCCATCCGGAGCAAGTCATTATCACCGGGGGGTATCGGCAAACCTTGTCACTTATTGCGCAGGCTTTAGGTGGCGAAGGTAAAGCCTGGGTAGAGGATCCTGGTTATCCGCCAACACGGCAGCTGTTACAACGCTTGGGCTTTACGCCGG
Organism: Marinagarivorans sp.; assembly: GCF_982758155.1. Classification (NCBI taxonomy): domain Bacteria; kingdom Pseudomonadati; phylum Pseudomonadota; class Gammaproteobacteria; order Cellvibrionales; family Cellvibrionaceae; genus Marinagarivorans; species Marinagarivorans sp. Next base: position 3,029 of record NZ_CEXWTU010000187.1, read on the forward strand.
TGCCGATTCCGGTAGACGAACAAGGCATGGATGTTGATGAGGGTTACCGGCAAGCGGCGGATGCAAAAATGGCTGTTGTTACGCCTGCCCACCAAAGCCCGTTGTGTTGTACTTTGTCACTCAAGCGCCGGCAGGCTTTATTGGCTTGGGCGCGTGAGGCCAATGCCTTTGTGGTGGAAGACGACTACGATGGCGAATACCGCATGGCTGGCAGACCCCTTCCTGCACTAAAGCACCTTGATCAAGATGATCGTGTTCTATACATGGGGACATTCAGTAAAGTGTTAATTCCAAGTATGCGCTTGGCTTATTTAATTGTGCCACGCGCGCAAATTAGACATTTTAGTGATGTGTATTCAACCCTATACGACAGCCAGCCTACACTCACGCAACAGCAGGTGGCCGAATTCATGGCCGAAGGACGTTTTGCTCGGCATATTGAAGCGATGCGAAGGCTGTATAAACAGCGTCGCGAACTTACGGTTAAGGGCTTGCTGGCGGTATTGGGGGATTATTTAACGATCGATCCACAACCCGGCGGCATGCACATTATTGTTCGGCCTAAAAAAGGTGTGACCAAAATGCACGACAAGCAATTGGCTGAGTTATGTATTCAAAATGGCCTCTATGCCAATGCATTATCGTCGTGGTGTGTAAATGCAAGGCAACAGGGCTTATTGATGAGTTATACCAATATTGTTAACGCCGAGCAGTTGGAGCAGTACGCTAAAACCCTGAAGAGACGTGTTTTTATTTGATTGAGGGAGGGAAGTATTAGTTCTCCCATTAATGCCTGATATAACCATTTAATCGAGCGGGCACGATAACAAAAAAACGCATCTACACTTATTGATTTCTGAAATGTCTGGCTTGAGCAGTCGTAGAAATTGTGCCTGTAGCGTGAAAGTAATAGTGTCTGGGGGCTCATTGGTTAGTTTACAGTGGCGATTTTATACATGTTAATAATTTCTTGACCGAAATTGTGTGTCGGTGTATTTTACACTCTGGCAGGGAAGTGCTGACGTAAAATTGAGTAAGGATCTACTCATATCTAACAAGTATATTTTCGATTCATCTTCTCTGCTGTTTATAGAAATACTCACATTTCAGTGAGTATTTTTAGGATAAATTAGGAGATGAAAATGAGGATTATATCTACGTTACTGGCCGGAAGCTTGGCTATGACATCATACGCAGCCAGCGCTCAAACAGAGACCGTCAACGGCTTAAGCATTATTATAAATTTCGCTAACTCAACCGTCGGAAGCGACCTTTGCAGAAGTGTGGCCAAGCAAAATTTCACGACGCGCGAGCAGGTCGATATTGCTAGGTACATCAATGAAAAGGATTTTTCACTCAATGGTAATATGGGGTCCTTAAAAGATTACTTTTGGGATAACTCAAGGGGAAAGCTTGATCTAGACAATACAATTGTCGTAGTAGACCTTCCAGATACAAGGGATCATTACGAATGCGGCGGCTCAGATGAGCACGATATTATTTCACTAAGGGCCTTTGGGACTGAGGCCACACAAACAGCCGATTCATATCATGCCGCGGATTTGTCCGGCGGACCTCTCTCTGATTTAGCTAATGACGTCAATTGCAGAATATTTGGGGGATGTGCTGGCGTTAATATAGGGTATAGGGTGTTTAATGCAGCGGCTGGATCTTTTAGTTTCCAGACAACTCCTATAAATTCTGCAAACCTAAGTCGTAAAAGATCAGAATTTACCTTTGATCAACTTGATGAAGATGAATATCTTCCTGTAACTCCAGACAGAGGTATGTTTATTGAACATCTCAGTTTCTTCCAAATGGTTACTCCGGGGGACAGTCCCAATGGTCTCAGTGGTACAGGCCTTTGGCCGCGAAGTATACCCTCTGTAAATACAGGCAGACATGGTCTCAATAATATTGCATTAGGGCGAATTCAAATTACACCAATAGGCCAGTTGGGGGCCTATTCGGCAGGTACAATGGCTCACGAATCTGGTCATACTCTTTTTGGTCTTAAGGATCTATATGATACACAAGGCGAGCTAACAACACATGAAGGGGTAATCACTACCGGTCCTATTAATCCGAATTCCTTGGATTTTCAAAATAAATCAATCACCTTCCCAAATGTTGATACAACGTTTTGGTATGAGTCATACGGGGTTGCCGATCATTCATTAATGGGCTCAATTGGTATCCCTGACGTAGACCCCCCCTTACTTAACGCACAAAATAGAGCACTTGCGGGGCTGGAAGATCCAATAGACATTACTAATGCTGCAGAAGGTGAAACATTTACTGTCGATTGGCAAGCTGATGGGAGTGATATTAACCGAGCACCTTCATTTCAGTATTGTCGGCCTGCATCAGCAGTCGATGAGTGTTTCTATATTGAAGCACGCGTGAATGGCAGTCAAAAAAATCCAGCTATAGATGGTCATTCTCTGCGTAGTGTATCAACGCCATCGGGTGAAAGCGGTTTGCTAATATGGCATACCTCATATTACGCTTCGCCAACAGATTTCCAAGTTAACCAGCGTAAAGAAAATAGCGACAATCTCCACTACTCTGTTGAATTGGTTGAAGCTGATGGCGACAGCGATTTATTATCTAGTGATACATTGCCAGTGATTAAGCCAAATATCCATCAGGGTGATTACTTTTCAAATAATGAAAGTTTCAATGGCCTTACCAATCCATCTAGTGATTGGTGGGACGGAAATGCGTCTGGACTATCATTGAGGAATATTCGTCGTGTTGGAGACACAATTGTTTTTGAGATAGGGAAAAGACCGTTAGGTGAAGTTTATGTTGACTATAACAGTTCGAATGTGTCAGTTAAATATAATGGTAGTAGCGTAAATAATGTAATAAAGGCTCCGATAGGGTCGAGCATTAGTCTTTTAATCGAATCACTTAAAGAGGAGGATGTTAATTATTTTGATAGCAGTGATGCCGTAGTTCAGTGGAGAACCAATAAAAATTTGTTTTTTACTGAGTTAGAATCAGGTAATGTCAGCAATAATCTAGTGGAAGTTTTGGTGAAACCTAAGAAGTCGATACTAGGTGTAAGGGGAGCATCAGGATCAAAAGTGAAATCTTTAGAAATAGAGTCTAAAATTCCACGTAATACTATTCTAAAAAATATATTTATTTATTCCCCAAATGAAGCAGGCTATGCTGCAAATTATTCTGGGACAATGTCTGCGCCTATTAAGTATCAATATAATGAGGCTGAAGGGGGTAGAAAGCTATTGTATTTATCTCCAGCGGATGATTATCGTGTAACCAATTGGCAAGCTATCAACACTCTCGAAAACAGAAGTTATCGTGGGAGTACGGAAAAAGTTTCATTTCCTATTACGCTAAATCCGAACAAGTTACATGTTGAAACTGAGCTATTACCGGGAAAGTTATGTGCTGAAGGTAATGTTTCTGAATGGCGATGGGACGCAATGTATCGAGGGGTCGGCACTAAAGTACGGTTTAATGACGTAATATACGCATCAAATTTACCGAGAAATTATATTTTTGAAAACGGCGCTGCGTATTTGAGAGACGGCATTACATCAATAACTCCTGAAGATAGGCCTGGGCACTGGACTCGCTTAGAAGTATGCGGAGAGTACACGGCAGCTTGCTCCTTATATCCGAACTGGCTAGATGAACCGAATGCTGAGCGAGTAGTCTATGGGAATAAGCTATGGTCTAACTCTAATAATGAAACATTTGGCGATAATGTAACCCCTGGTGATTTTCCCTTACTGGCAAATCTATACGCATTTAATGTAAATGGCACTTTTCCAGAGGAGAATCATGATTACATTAAAAATTCATCTAATGATGTTGCCAAATGGAGATTAGAAGGGAATTGTAATGATAGAGGAAATGTTTCGAGGGCTTATATAGAGGAGACTGAAGGTGTAACGAATCTGCGGACCCAAAGATTTACATCAATCAAAGATGGTCACTGGAAACCTTGGTTAACTTTTTGGTCTTCTAAGTCGATGTATTTGTATTTTGATATAGCGGCAGGCTTTGAGCTGGATGATGTGTATGTTGATGGCGTTCCTCAAAATTTAGATTCAAACGATCGCTTTTATAAGCTTTATTATCCATCAAAGCCCCGGCAGGCTCATTACGTGGAGGTTAGAGCTAGACCCATTTAAGCGTTGCTGAGTTCATTCGAGTAGAGAGTAAGGGCATCTAACTAGATGCCCTTTTTTAACTGATCCGCTTGATGTATATGCCCCATCGTGGCAGGTATTAGGTTAGCTTGAAAAGACCGGCGTGAGTTGGATCTGCGCTCGCTCGCAGCCACCTACTACGCCATGCATGATAGGCTCAAGATCGCGCCCCGAAAGGTTGACGACACTGGGTACCCTTATCCAATGCGCGCGACGCCTCACCTTCCCTAGCATGAGCCTTACCATCATTCAGAAGCTAGCCTTCCTGATTAAGGTCCAATTCTTTCTGTTTTTTCTTTGTTAGCCCAAGTGAAACTATGCGGTGTGAATCTATCAAATAATTCTTTAGTTCATCATCGATAATGCCGGGGAGGCCGTCTTTTTGTATCCATTTTAAACCGCGGGAAGCGAGGTAAGGGGCGGGTCTAAAGCCTGGTTCATCAGACAAAATTTGAAAATTAAGCTCTGAAGTTTTGAAGGAGTAAGCTGGCATGCCTTCTTTATTGTGGCTCCCAATTGCGAAGACCTTTCCGCCCACTTTCCAAACATGGGATTCGCCCCACTGCACTACATGGGTTGTTGCGGCCAGTGATCGGCAAAATGCATTGTAGTTAATGTAGTTGTCGTAGTTCATGTTTTTATTCATCATCGGTGATGTCAGAGACCATCTCTTTTGTATTTTTGCCAATCGACTTAGCCGCATCTCTTGAGGCGTGGCCTATGGATGTGGTGATATCTTTTGTTGCGTGGCCAATGGTGCGCCCTGTTTCTTTGAACTCTGCGCAAGCGATTAATGAAAAACTTAAAGCGAGGTAGTTCAGTATGTATACGGGTTTCGGTTGCATGGTTTACCCTCAGGTTCAGTAAAGCTCGGCGAGTAATTTTTCAAGCGCTTCCTTTCGATCTCTCGGGGTGTAAGAAAGCATATTGTACTCTTGTAAAATGGCTAATAATTTTCGAGGCACGATATCTTTATTCCCTACAATTTCGACGTGACCGGCATCTACCTGAACGCCAGTAATATTTTCATAGTTATCAATTTTTTGGTGATACTGCTCGGCCAGGTTAAAAACATAGTCACTCTCAATACAGCTACCATCGGTGGCTTTCAGGCGGCAGGTATCTTTTTCGTTAGTCACGATTTTAAGGTACTTTTGCACGGAGGGAATCAATGGCTCTGGATAGCGGATGAAGTCGGCTGATGAGGAAATCTCACGCCAGTTATTCCCTGTTACGGCCCAACAAATACCGGGAATAATACCTGCGCTTAACCAATGCAGGGGGGCGATACCGCAATGATTGGCGGCTTTAATGCCAGAGAGCGGCGCTGATATTGTGATTAATTCTAAATTTTTATCGCTAAGGGGGTTGGCGATTTTAGGATTATCTTCCATTGCCTTGCGCGAGATTAAGCCGCCCATGCTATGGCCAATAATGGCGATGTTTTGATTGCTGGTTGCTTCGGCCAAGGCATTTACGGCTAAGGCTAATTTGTCTGCGCTTTCTAGCAAACTGGCCCTATCTTCATAATTGTAACAAATGGCTTGCTGGCCGTGAAATGCATACAGTTGTGCCAATGATCTAAAGCGACCGGCAGAACCATTACACCCGTGAACTAAAATGGTAATGGGGGATTTTGAATCTATCTGAATGGATTTTTCGGCAGAGTCTGTGCAGCTACTGAGGTTGGCTATCGAAACGGTTGTATCTGGCAGCGGTAACAGCGAGGTGTCGAGCTGTTGCGATTCGGGTACATAGGCGGGCGATGCGGCACAACCCGCTAAGAACAAAAATAGACCGCAAGCAAAAAACCTCATGACATTAACCTTATTGTTGACGAAATACGTGAGCACTATTTATGTTCAAGTTTAAAACACCATGGCGTGATCAACTAAGAATTTACCGTTACGATGCATCAGCACAATTTCTGCTACATATTCACCTTTGGCCTTGGATACAAGCTGCTTCCAAATAATAGCAGCAGAGTCTGGGCGACGAAACACAGCAACCACCTCACGCTTTAACCATGTTCCCTTTTCGGCTTGGTAGGTGGTGCAGACTTTTTCGAGATGTTCTTTGGTGACAATGGCTTTTGCCCTGTCGGTAAAATCGCGCACATGCCGTTCGTGGTCGATGTCCGTCGATGCTTGCATCAAATTATCCATAATCGGATTGGCGATATCGATTATCTGTTGCTCAGTGAGTTCTTCGAAATTCATATTTTTTCCTGATGAGTGCGGATGCATTTTTTTGACTGAAAACCGTAAGTATGTCTCTCAGTGAGTTGGGGGATTTAGGTTCAGCAGGAATTGTTCCACTTCGCTGGGGTTGCGCAAGCGGATAAAGTTAACATGCTGCACTTTTGGCGAAGACATTAACGCGATATAGCGTAACTTGTTATTCGGGTAGGTTTTAAAGAACCAAAGGAATATTGAATCTTTAGAGGCAAATGCTTTAAAGAATGACTCCTTATTGCCAGTGCCTGTCCACAGCTCTCGCTTTGATATTGCCCTGGTTACGGTACGTCTAAACAATTGCAGTAATGTTCGCGAATACGAAAAATCTAGCCATATGATGGTATCTGCATGTTGCCATTTAATGGCATTTGTTCGGCTATAATTCCCATCAATAACCCACGAATCTCCAGATACTGCCTCGGCGACTTTTGGCAGGAACTCAGCATCGGTAGACTCTACCCAATGGGACTTCCATAAAAGCTGATCCATTTGAACATACCTAGCTTCAATTTTACTGGCTAAGCGCTTAGCGAATGTTGATTTCCCGCTACCTGTCGTCCCGATTACGCTTATCTTTTTCATGGTTGACACTCAAATAAAGTGGTGATCAGAGCACTCGATGGAAATCCTATTTAGGGGCGTGGCTGAAATATTGTTTCCTCGCCCCTAACTTCCCGTTTTTGAATTCCTGGGTGCTTGCTTGCCTTCGTTAAAAATATTTG
>NZ_CEXWTU010000188.1:0-10081 GCF_982758155.1 Marinagarivorans sp.
TACTCTTACTGGCTGGCCAATACGCGCCATTCGCAAACACTTTGCCCGCAACTTGCGAAAGCCGTACAGGAAGCCCTTGACCTGAGCTATGGCTCTGCAGGCGCGCGCACGATCGTCGATGTTATGGGTGTCCCAGATTGGGACCCTACCGCAAAATCGCTTATTCTAGCGGAACAACTTTAACAAGCAAATACGGCAAACCCGGAAGCGTATTGGGTGACGCCCTAACAAATGATCTGAGACACCCCAAACTCTGGCGAATAACCTCGGATAAATAGAGCGAGTAAAAGATAAGGCACCCAAAACAGGAGCTTATCCACTAAACAGCTCAAACAACCGATACGGGTAGGGCCTTAGCGGCTTGTATTATGGGTGTCCTCGATGATGTAAGCGAATGACACCACTTTTAGCCGTTGGCGACTTTAATTGGCGAAGCCAATATATCCCATCAACTCCCCAGCCGCTCTTGAAACACCAATTGAATAAAATCAACAAATGCCTTCACCTTGGGAATATTCAGCTTGTGCTTAGGGTACAGTGCGTAAACATCAACATCGGGCATACTCCACGCCGGTAATACTTGCGTTAGCTGGCCATTGCTTACTTCATGCTGGCACATGTAATCGGGAATAATTGCCAATCCCAGTCCTTCAATAACCATTTGCTTTAAAATTAAAAAATCATCGATGCGCATTTTTGGCTCTAGGTTTAATTCATACTCTTGTTGTTTCGATTTTAATAATAATCCACCACGATTTTGCACACTGCTCATAAATAAAAACACCTGCCGCTGTAATTGGTTAACCGAGGTTATCTGATCACGTTGCTCTAAGTATTCAGGACTGGCGTAAATACGCCGTGATACTTTGCCTAATCGCTTTGCTATTAGGCGTGAATCGTCTAGTTTCCCGATTCGAATAACCATATCAAATCCCTCTTCGATAAGATCAACTCGTCTGTTCAGCAGATCCAACTGTAAGTTTATTGCAGGATGTTGATGCATGAATTTACCTAATACGGGCTTAAGGATTTCATGCCCCATGCCGACCGAAGCACCAATGCGTAATTGGCCTTCTACTTTATCTAAAATTTGACTAATCGACGCATCTGCTAACTCTACTTCCTGATGGATGCGACGACAATGCGCAAGATAACGTTCGCCAGCTTCGGTGATATGTTGAGATCGCGTGGTTCGCTCCAATAAGGTCACGCCCAAACGTTCTTCTAACCTAGAAACCTTCCTACTCAGGTTTGCTTTTGGAATATTTAACCAATCCGCTGCCAACGTAAAACTACCTGCGTCGATTACGGCAAGAAATAACATCATGTCGTTAAGGTCTTTGGTTTTTTCCATTGACAGCTCATTGTTGTTGTAAGTGGAACAATGTTTTCAATACCACCCTATTTATCGAACAATACTAGCCCTCTAGAATGTCTCCATCAAGAGAACAAAACAACCCAACAGACAAATAGACGGAGTTAAGCATGAAAGTATTATCAAGAGATTCATTAGTATTAGGTGGTTTTGCAGGAATTCAGGAGCACAGATTAGTAACCGATAGTCGTATTTTTTCTGATCGTAAAAAGCCAGAAACCTTTGAAGGCTTAGGCAATATGGTTTACCTGGCAGATGCTAAATACAACCCTAAGGGTGAATCAGGTATGCATCCACACAGTGAAATTGATGTTATTTCCGTGATTATTGAAGGACGCGTTAGCCACGAAGGTTCAATGGAGCATGGCAAAGACTTAGTCGCTGGTAATGTTCAGGTACAACGTGCCGGTGGGGAAGGATTTGATCATAATGAAATCAACCCCGACAACAGGAAAAATAGAATGCTGCAAGTATGGGCCTTGCCTGACGTAAAAGGCCAGCCTGCATCCTATAAATTTTATAATCCTAAATTAAACGGTGTGACCCGTATTTATGGTGGCAACAAAAACCAATCAGACACTTTTGACAGCCAAACTATTATTGACATAGTGCACCTGAAGACGGGTGAAAATATTCAACTTAACGGCGAACAGCTAACGTATGTGATTAATGGTGATGCCGTTTTAAATGAATTATCAAGCGGCGAAATGAGCAGCAGCCACAAAGCGCAAGAGGGAGATTTGATACGTAGTCTGGATGCAAAAATTATCGCTAAAAGTGACTTACATATGCTTATTGTTAGCACACAATCTTAGCCTAAGGAATCACATCATGCATGCTAACTTAAACACAAAGCAACCTCCTAATAAACATATTATGGCGTTAATTACTTTTATAGTATTGGTACCGTTGGTGTATTTTATTCCTTACGTTATTGCGCAATTTCTGCCTGCCATTAAATGGGTAAATGTAGTGGTCGCCGTGGCTATTATAGTGCCTATTATCTCTTACGTGGTTATGCCAATTGCTGATTCTTTTTTGTCGAATAAAAAGAGTCTTTGATGAAAAAGTAGGGGACACTCTTGAACGGCTTAATGGGTGAACAGATTTAGTGTGTCACTACAGTATTAGATTGAAGAGAACGCTTGTGGCAGTAATTATTCCGAGCCCTCAATGACCGCGCGCCTTTTTGCCATATTGTAATAAATTGTACGCTCCGCCGTTTCAATTGCGTGGCGCTGATATACTCATTCTCTAATTTATCAATGCTATTAATTAAGAAGGACGCTATGAAATTACTAAATGGAGCGGCTTTGGCCGGATTAGTATTTTGTTTGGTTGCTTGTGGTGGCAATGAAGAGCGTGGCGATTACGTTTCGGCAGAGTACGAGCAAGCTAAAATGCGTTGGGAAGCGCAAGGCGTCGACAACTATCGGCTTGAATTAAGTGCCAGCGGAGGTACGTCCTCTCTTAATATTATATATGCTAGTAAGCTGAGTAGTGCGTACAAGTCACCGAGTGATTCGGCATCGCGACCTTATTCCGAAGTGAATAGTGACTACCCCTTTACTCTTACTATTGAGCAGTTGTTTCAGTTTGTACAAGATTTATCTGCCGGTAACGAACTCGCAGGCATGGTGACCTACAATGTTGAATATGGTTACCCTGAGCTTGTCGACTATTTTGATAATAGTGGTGCGTTAGTTCAGTTACAGGTACTACAGTTCTATAGCCCTGAAAGCGACATTCAGCGATTACAAGATAACAAAGCAACGTGGCTTGCGGGCAATAATGGTAATTATCACATGACGATGAAGCAATTCTGCGGTATTTGTGATGTACAACCCGACGTCCATAGTGATGTTGCCGATTTCACGAATGTAAGCTTAATGTTTGACGGTAATGGCAGTGGCAATCTCCCATTAAGTGGTTATCCCACTACAATTTCCGCCTTCTTTGATCGTGTTATTTCTGCTGCGTCCAATTTGGAATCGGAGTTGTCTTACCAGCTGCATGCTGACGGTTACATCAAAGCCTATTCAAGCAGAACACCCTTCGGCACTAACGATGGGGGCGGCAGCCTTGAGGTGCTTAGCTTGACGCGGTCCCCTTGAGTCCTGATAGCTCGTTATTTTATGTCTGTATTTTACTTGTGAACTAAGCGGACAGACACTCTAAATTTTAACAAAAAGGCCATCCTCACCAGAGGATGGCCTTTTTTGTTTGTGTCTCTAGTAAGGGGGCTTAAAACCGCCGCAATGATCTGGGACGCCCCAAACTCTGGCGAATAACCTCGGATAAATAGAGCGAGTAAAAGATAAGGCACCCAAAACCGGAGCTTACCCACCAAAACGCGCGCATAAAAAAAGAGCCCCGAAGGGCTCTTTTTTCTTGTCCAACTATTGCTCCACTAGGGGAGCAATTAAGGTATAAGCTTAGTCACAACCGATACGTGTTGGGCCTACAACCACGTCATCAATCCACACTGTATTCATAGCGCCTTTATAGGTGCGCATGCCGATACGAATTTGATCAAAGTTGCCCGTGGGTATTTGATTAGGGCTTGGGTGGGTTAATACGTCGTTGTAAGCCAACTCGCCATCTGCCCATAGTGCGCCTTTTTGAGTATCTGGATCCATCATCCACTCAACACAAACCCACTTATCAACCGCGCTGTAGTAACTGAACTTAGTCGGTGAATCTAGGCCACCCTCATTACCATTGGCATCAACATTGAGGATATATTTCATCATGGAAAGATCATTACCCGCCAAGTTAGTATCCACCACGCGTACTGGATGGCCAGAATTAAGCTGAAGCAATTCCACCAAGGTAATATGCAAGTAGTTGGTGGTTTGTAAGTTGGCGCCCATTTGATAATACATACGACCCCAGTGCTTAGTGGGTATGCCTGAATAGGTTATGTAGCCAGAGCTGCCGTAATCCATCCCTTGCGCTTTAAGCGCTTTTGAACCACTGCGAGCTTTAGCGCTATTTACGGTAGGCGATACGCCATCGTAACTCCAGCCATCCGGAATACCACCCTCGGCAACATCTTCAAAATCTAAACAAACAAAATTGTCAGTGCCATCACAAGGATTGGGTGGAACGATAATTTCGCCTTTAGCACCATTAACACTCGTGACTAAAATACCGCTTAAGGTCGCTAAGTTAGCGGATGCAGAGAACTCAACCGTCAGACTACCGTCATTGACATTAATATCATTAAGCGAGTAAGTAATCGCCTGCAAACGACCATGACTATCAAATAGGTCTACGTTATTCATTACAACTTTATTCTCTGCTGTAGCAGACATCAGCCGAGTTCCAGCCGCTTCGGCGTACTCTTCTGCAAAGTATAAAGTAATGTTGTATTCACTCGCGGTAACCGGCAATTCAAAGGTAAAGTTACCATAACGCTGCGATTGGAAAAGAGCGTCTTCGTTCGTGCCATTGATATTAGCGGTAATAGTATTAGTCCCGTTTGTAGCACCACCCACTTGCGGGCTTAAAGGCCCTGCTGGCTCATAAGTTACACCATCATAAGTAGTCGATTCGGTACCTCCCACATTAATGGCATAAACGACTTTCTGGTCGCCACCTGCAGGAGCCGACGATGAACTTGCTGCTATCGAAGAAGAACTTACAGGCGCAGAGCTTGAAGACTCGACGCTATCAGCACACCAATCCCAGCCAGCTGCGTCATACAAATAAGCCGCTACGGCTTCTGATTCCTGTTGAACCGAATTTGCACCGATTAAATAGGCACTCATATATTTTTCAATAAACACATCGAGTTCCGCTTCGCTATGACCATCCTTTTTATGCTCGTAGGGCGAATCTATGATGTTAATGGGTGTATTACCATTGGTCACTGTGCCGCTTGGCGAGCCATGGCAGGTTGTGCAATTAAGCCCTGCACCACCCGTGTAATTACGCGCTCCCTCTTCAATGAGTGCATCACAACGATTAGTTTCGCTGGAAGCCGCAACAGAAGAGCTGCTCATAACACTTGAGGAGCTCGACATCGCAACAGAGCTTGATGACATGACGCTGCTAGAGCTGGGCGCCTCACTCGAAATAGCATCACTACTATTGCCGTTAGATGAACCTGGCGGGGTTGTATTACCGGTGCACGCAACACTGAAGACAGCGGCGGCTAGAATGGGGAGGGTCTTACGCATAGTGGGCCTGCATGTATTATTGTTGTATTGGCTTCGCGCGACGGCGAAGGAATTATCACAACCTATTCTATCGTTGACTGCCGCCACTTAAAGTGAACCATGCCCATTACAAACCGTGATCCAATACCGAGTTATGACATATAAATGGTTTGGCATGGCGGAAATACTCGTTATGGCGGGTGGGAACACAAGACGATTAAAATAACAATAAGGTGTTCTTTTTTTGCTCAAATCTACGCCTAGCAAGGCTCAATGCCAGAATAATTTAGATTTTAACTATCAGGGCTATTCTTTTAATTTATTTTAACTACTGCTTGATTTTGACTATTCTAATCAAACACAAATACGAACAGCCCAAAGGCAACACACCATGAAAACAGTTCCTAACGTTACTTTTAAGACCCGAGTTCGCGACGCCAGCATCCAACACGAAAACCCTTTCCGCTGGCAGGATGTGACCACAGCCGATATCTTCGCCAATAAAAGTGTCGTGATTGTCGCTTTACCCGGCGCCTTCACCCCAACGTGTTCAAGCACTCACTTACCCGGCTACCAAGCCAAATACGACGAGTTGAAAGCCCTTGGCATTGATGAGGTTTATTGCTTAAGCGTTAACGATGCCTTCACTATGTTCCAGTGGAGCAAGAACCTGGGTGTAGACAATATAAAAATGTTGCCCGATGGTAACGGCGACTTCACGCGCGGTATGGGTATGTTAGTGAAGAAAGAAAACTTAGGCTTTGGCGACCGCTCTTGGCGCTACAGCATGCACGTAGTCGATGGCCAAATACGTGCGCAATTCATCGAGCCCGGTTTAATGGACAACTGCCCGGAAGATCCATTTGAAGTGAGTGATGTAGATACCATGTTAGGCTACTTAAAAAAAGCCTAGCGCTTTACCTCAACAGAACAACAACCAAAAGGGGCTTATACTTAAGCCCCTTTTCTATACATGCATAAAAAATTTAAGGATTCCATAATGACCTATGACTACGACTTATTCGTAATTGGTGCCGGATCAGGTGGTGTGCGCGCGGCGCGAATGTCGGCAAGCTACGGGGCGAAAGTGGCCATTTGCGAAGACAAGTACATGGGCGGAACCTGTGTGAATGTAGGCTGTGTACCCAAAAAGCTTTATGTCTATGCAGCTGAGTATTCTAAACAAGTGAAAAACGCCAAAGGTTTTGGCTGGTCAACACCGGCCCCGAGTTTTGATTGGGCCACACTGCGCGACAATAAAAAAGACGAGATAAAACGCCTTAATGGTATTTACGAAACTATTTTAGGCTCTGCTAATGTCAGCCTTATTGAAGGCCGCGGAAAAATTATTGATGACCACACCGTAGAGGTGAACGGTAAACACTACTCCTGTGAGCGAATTCTTATTGCCGTAGGCGGCTGGCCTTTTGTACCCGACCTGCCCGGCCGTGAACATGTTGTTAGCTCCAATGAGATTTTTGATTTAGACACATTCCCTAACGATATTGTGGTTGTCGGCGGAGGTTATATTGCCGTCGAATTTGCGGGGATTTTTAACGGCTTAGGGGCAAATGTTCACCAGCTTTACCGTGGTGATTTATTCCTGCGCGGGTTTGATCAAGAAGTGCGTGAATTTGCCGCGCAAGAAATTGCCAAGCAAGGCGTCGATCTACAATTTAATACTGATGTTACCGCCATCGAAAAACAAAGCGACGGGCGCTTAGCTGTAACACTCAACAACGGCACAACGATTACAACCGATGCCGTGCTTTACGCCACCGGCCGCAAGCCGCACCTGGATAACTTATTTGCCGACGGTATTAGTATCGATTTAGCCAAAAGCGGTCACGTTGCCGTTAACGATAAATTCCAAACATCCATACCGAGTATTCTTGCCGTGGGCGATGTTACTGGAGGCATGGAGTTAACGCCGGTCGCATTAGAAGAAGGCATGACGCTAGCCAGACATTATTACAATCAACAGCCCTGTGACATTGATTACAGCAATATTGCCACCGCCGTTTTCTGCCAACCCAATATTGGTACTGTGGGGATGTCTGAGGAACAAGCGCGGGAAAAACATAACAATGTGCAAAAATACCGCAGTGAATTTCGCGCGCTTAAACACACCTTAAGTGGCTCGGACGAACGCACATTAATGAAGCTATTAGTCGATGGCGATACCGATAAAATACTAGGCGCCCATATGGTCGGGCCTGATGCTGGCGAAATTATGCAGGGCCTAGCCATCGCGATAAAAGCGGGTGCAACCAAAGCTGTTTTTGATGCCACCGTAGGCATTCATCCCACCGCCGCAGAAGAGTTTGTAACCATGCGGCAGCCGGTTTAAGCGCTGACAGTGCCGCAATAAGGGACGAGGCAATAATAGTTTATCCAATTAGGCGAAGAGATCGACTTTCTTATCGAGGCGCTTAAAGGGGCGCATGCCGGGGCATGTAACGCTTTGAGCAACGAAGGTAAGGAGGCCGATATCAAGCATTAGTGGATGAAATATTGTTTCCTCGTCCCTAAAGACCGTGTCTGTGGTTTTTATTGCGGCTAGATTCACGCATTTTCATTCAAGATTAAATAGATGGCTTTACGCGATACAAGCTCTCAAAATCATCACTAGTTTACCGCTGAAAATTACAATCGGTATACGCTTGTAGCGTTAAAGAACCTAAGCCGTCTTCAAGACTAAAGCCAGCTGTTCAAAGGTAACGCCGCCCCAGCCCGTTACCATAAAGTTACGAATATTGGCGTGGTCACTACCTTCTGGGTTTTCCAGTACATCTTTTCGATAATAATCACCAAAGCACGCCAGTGTTTGCTCGGGTGTTAATGTCTGTAGTTTTGCAAAAGCAAATAGTTTACAAGAGCCTTCATTACTGCCCGCAGAATTAACCACATCACCATTAGTAAATGTTGTTGGTGTGTAATTGTAGTATTGCTCAACAATATCCATGGTTTGCTTAAAAGTTATGGTGCTTGGCGACTGCTGTAGTTGTGATAAAAAGGTTTCGATATTCATGTGTATCTCATAATAAAATTGGCTTAGGAATTTATTGCACAAAAAATAAGGCGCCAATAAGCACCTTATTTTTATACTCAGTTTTATTTACACACCACCCAATCGAGCCAACTGCTCTTGAGCGGCTTTACCCACATCACCTTGATCGGATGCGGCGACATTAAAATACTGCTTCGCCATGTTTTTATCGCCATCCTGCAATGCGATTTCACCTAAGTAATAATTGGCTTGTGCTGTAGGTAACAAACGTAGGCTGGAAGCAAGGTATCTTTTTGCATCAGCTTTGTTGCCAACTTCTTTTGCACTAATGCCCGCCATTAATTGAGGTAGGAAATACGTTGGATTTTTTTGCGCCGCCTGAGTAAAAGCTTGATAAGCATTTTGCGGATCTTTTTGTGCTAACAAAAGCTGACCTTTTGTTATGTAGAACAATGCTTCTTTAGGCTGCTTTTTGATGGCTTGGTCTACCATATCAAGCGCTTTGCCTAAATCTTTATTGTTAGCATATTTAATAGCTTGCGCTTGCAAATCATAAGCAGCCTGATCTTTTCGCAACTGCTTCGTCGCTGCATCAAAAGCCGCTTTGTTTCGCTTACCCGATTTACCCTCTGCATAACCACTGTTGCGGCTTACGCGCTCACCGGAAGGTGGGTGGCTGGCAAATAGGTTACTCATGAAGTCGCCGTCGTTACCATTTTTTAATGCTAAGAATTTTTCTTGCAGTTCAACGGCACCTTTCGGGTCGTAACCCAAACGCTCCATGTATTTAACACCGTGCTCATCCGCTTCTAATTCATCATCACGACCATAGTGCGCATTTAATGCACCGCTACCATATTGGCTACCCATCATTAATAATTCGCCATATTGAGTATTCTGCGCAACAGCACCCAACGCCATATTGCCCATACCTATAAATGTTTGGCGCGTCATTTGGGCCGCTGAATGGCCGGCGGCAGCATGTACAATTTCGTGGCCAATAACGGCAGCTAATTGTGCTTCATCATCTAACATTGTAATAAGCCCGCGATTCACCGCGACCTTGCCACCGGGTAATGCCCAGGCATTAGGTGTGCCATCGTTTAACACAACAAATTCGTAAGGCAATTCAGGTTGATCACTCACCGCCGCTAATTTTTTACCCACACTAGTCACATAACGCGTTAAACCCGGATCAACGGTATACTGCCCGCCTTGCTGTTGCTGATACGGTATATAGCTTTTTTCACCCGTAGCGATTTGCTCGCCAAGCGACATGAGGACAATTTCTTTATTGCCCGTTACTGGGTTGGTCGCTAAACAACCCGTCAATACAATCGGGGCGGCCAATAGTGCAAGAATGCGCATGAAAATCTCCTAAACAGAAGTCATATATGGGTTGAGGGGCGAGGAAAAAATACTTTATCCAATAATACTTGTCTCCTGCTTCCTCAGCGGCGTTGCTCAAAGAGTTACAGGCCTCGGTAACTGCTCCACGACATAATGCTCCTGCAATGTCTAATAAGGGGCTCC
>NZ_CEXWTU010000189.1:0-10078 GCF_982758155.1 Marinagarivorans sp.
GTCACGATTGCTCAGCCCAGGCGCGCCTTATGCCTGGGCCGCGACTGGCTACCGCAATTCCTTCCACTTTTTAGACCGTGTGTGACTCCCGAATGTACCCGAATTTATGTGTGTAATTCCCGAGTCTTAAATGACAAAGCGTCCAATATTGTCGGGAATCACACACGCTTTACCTCATAGTATCGGGAATCACACACGACTTACCCCGTAGTGTCGGGGATCACACACATAAATTTTCGGCTGTAATTAGTAGACTTTTAATCTAGGGGTAAAGTGGAGGGTGTGGGGGCAGGTTCACGCTGTGAATGGCGGCGGTTGGCGCAGCGATCTTGATAGAAGAGCTTTTTTTGAGATGACATCTCGCGTTGCGATCTACCCGACATGCCGCAGCTCATGATCGGTATAGCTCGAGAAGATGATAGTAAACTGCTCTTAAATGAGTACTTATTTAAAATTAATGACTAACTTTTAACTGCTAGTCTTTCCGTTTTGAAGTGCGTGTGCAGTGTATTCCACTTTTAATGGTCAGAGCTTGGTTGGGGTAAGGCTGGCCCTGGAGAGGAATCTCTCAGGGCCAGTGTGTGCACGCTTTCTCGGTATTTCATAATATTGAATGAACGACTAGTGTTGGGCGTGCCGCAAACAAAGATGCTGCTGCGTCGGCGGTTATCCCTGTTGCGCAAACACCATCAATCAGGATGATATTACCTGCGGCATTTGAGCGTAATCTATAACCGAAAAAGTCGCGCCGCACAGCGGTGCCTTGCTTTTTCAATTGGTAGATTGACTCTCTTGAGTTCCCTATTATCACATCGCGCACTGGAAGGCCGGTGTGGCTTGATAGGTGCCTTGCGATAAGTAGGTTCGACGTTGCTTTACCGGTTCGACTCGGAATCGGTATAAGTACGCCGTTCTCGGGCATAAGTTTGACCATTTCATTGGCCATACATTTTGCTGCCCAGGTGCATCCTTGCTTTAGTTGGTGCGCAAGCAAGCGAGCTCCTTCAGATCGGTAATAATAAGCAGAGAATTTCAGGTTAAAACCTTGCTGTTGTTTATCGCAAGTTTTTGCTAGTGAGCGCATTGCTTGAATTAAAAATCATTGTTTTCAGTCATGCTGTATGTTGTTGCAAACGTGCGAGTCACAATAATATGGTCGCATACATGAGCATCAATAAGTGACAGCGCTTCCTGAATCCGTTTTGTCACCGCAATATCTTCAGGGCTTGGTTTTTCAAAGCCTGAAGGATGGTTGTGAGCAAGTATGATTCCTTTTGCATTACTCATTAGAACCAATTTTGCTATTTCTCGCGTGTAGACTGCGCAGTGGTCAAGGGTCCCTCGGCCAACGCAGACGGTATCTATTAGCTTGTTTTGGCCATCCAATAGCGCAACATGCATTTCCTCATGCTCAAGGCTTCCTAGCGTTAAATTGAAAAGCTGGAAAAAAAGTCTTTTTGCGCTTGTGTGACAGGTGATTGATTGGGTTTTTTGTCGAAGTGATTGTTCAATAAAACGTATCGCTTCGGCAACAACTTCATCATGTGATTGAAAGGTGAGCATAGAGCCTCCAGTTAAATCCGTATTTAAGGAGGGCACTAGCCCCATCGGGGAAATGCCCCGATGGGTAGAAAATGTGTAAACCCAGTTTTCACTGCGCTGAATTTCAGGTTTATTGATCAGCTTTTTTAAAGGCTTTTGCAAGGCAAAGAGCACTAGGTAATTCAATCAGTTGTTTCAACCTTTGTCAATCTCTTAGCTTTTGGTGTCAATAGGGTTCCATAAGTGCCATTAGTGGTATTTGTGGATCATTGAATAATTGACGGGTTAAGGAGCACAATTTAGAATTTAATGCGTAAAGTTGTTAGGCGCTCCATAAACGAACGTTTGTGGAGCGGTGGAGCTGTAACGGTATGGTGGGTAATATTAAATAATGAAGCTAGGCTATGCGCGGGTATCTAAAGCTGACGGTAGTCAGCTTCTCGATTTGCAGGTGGATGCACTTGTTGAGGCTGGTGTTGATAAGGGTAGTATTTATCAGGATCGGGCTTCCGGTAAGAAAGATGATAGGCCAGGTCTTGACTCTTGCTTGAAGGCTTTACGTGACGGCGATACATTGCTGGTCTGGAAGCTTGACCGCTTGGGGCGAGACTTAAGGCATTTGATTAATACAGTGCAGAATTTAGCTGAGCGTAATATAGGCTTTAAAGTGATTGCAGGGCAGGGTGCCGATATCGATACATCGACAGCCTCCGGGAAATTGGTTTTTGGAATCTTTGCGGCTTTGGCCGAATTTGAAAGAGAGCTTATTCGAGAAAGAACGATCGCTGGATTAAAATCGGCGAGAGCCCGGGGGCGGAAAGGTGGTCGAAAATTTCAACTATCTAAGAGCCAGGTTCGCTTGGCCCAGGCCTCAATGCGTAGCAGTAACACCAATGCTAGCGAGTTATGTCGAGAGCTTGGTGTTTCTAGGCAGACGCTGTATCGCTATGTTGGGCCAGGCGGCGAGTTAAGGGGGTACGGTAAACAGGTGCTAGGAGAGTGAGTAGGCGGTGCGGTTTGAGGTGGGTTCGCCAAGCCTACATGGCGGGCTTCTAAAGAAACTAAGAGATTGTGCAAGCAGGTGTAAAGTCTTGCAAGTAAAAATGGGTGAAATTTCATTATTATTGTTAGGAGCAAATATTGATGGTTGATACTGTGGATGAATCTATTATTGACGGCGGGATCACTCGCGCCCTTGCTGTAAAGCCTGAGCTCGAAAAGCTAAAAGGCCTTGATGTTATGAGGGCTGATGCTATTGCCTTAGTTAAAGCGCACGAATTCTATTTCTCGCATGAGAGTATGATTCCAATTGGCGCTCGCAGGCAGACGGTTGCAGACTTTCTTTGCGATAACCCAAGCGCTCTGAAAAATATTGTAGGCGCTATTTCTTTGGGTGAAAAGTCATGAACAAGGAAAGGAAAATAGAAAACCTAAATTACGCTGCTTACCATATTTATGAAGCCTTTGTGAGTAAGGGGTATGCGGAAGCTTATCTTGATGAAAAACTTGATACGTTATTAGACTGCGATAAATTCCAAGCCATTCTATTTTTACATAACTGTGACGCCGACATCCAAAGAAAAGTCGCTGACGTCGTCGGGGTTGACGTGTTGGACCTTAAGAAAGCGATCGAAGTTATGGGTCATTTTTAAATTAAGGAGAATAAGTCGTATGTCTATTTTTTATGCCAAGCAAGGTCTCTCTAGCTGCCAAATTGGCGGGGCGGTATCGTTAGCCATAATCCACGACCTTCAAGTTAACCTCTCGTCGCTTCCTGGATTTCCGCAAGTCACTGTTCTTAGTTTGAAAGATGGTTTTTTTCCAATCGAATTGTCTTGGAGTTCGGATGGAGAAGGTGTGAAGTCAGTTGCTTTTGAGCTTGAGGAGGGCAAAGCATTCGCTGCTGCTAAGCGGTTTCAAGATCGTAAATCATTTGACAGGGATATATTCGAGTCCGTTCAATCAGCAATGGCAAGGCTTGAAGGTGTTGCCTGTGTTAAATAAGTAGGTGAAGCGAGCTACCAGGGGAAAGCTATGAAGTTACCGATATCAACCGAGCAGGCCGAAGAGATAATAAAGAAAGATATTGCGCATGTTGTTGCAACTCTAGAGCGTGCGCTAGACGCAATCAAAAACCCTTCCTCGGAGCAGGTTGACATGGAAGGAGCTATAGCAAAAATATATATAAGCGAGGGTTTTATCAGTACGCTTGATGGTTTGGCGGATATGCAGCTTCAGCTACGAGCTGAAAGAATGAGGCAGGCCGCTAACGAATAAAGAGAGGCTGATCGTTAGCGCAATATCACAATTAGCTTGATGGGCAGGCATTCATATTCACGTAAAATCAGGAGAATCCAATGAAATTTAAGTTAATCCTTGCTGCAATATCGGTGATGGCTCTGCCATCCTGCTCAAAAACGTACGATTACTCGGGTTCTTTTGAGGCAACAAAAGGAGAGGGTTGCGAGGTTCTCGATGGGGATAACGAAATAATTACTATATTTCCAAGCGCTGATGGCGCCAGTAGTTATACGGCAAGATTAAATTCAAACATGTCTGGTGGCGGGGTGTTCCCCTTGGAGAGCAAGCCATCTAATGTCAGTGAAGATGGCTCAATAACTTTTATGTTTTTCAAAGAGGGGAAGCCCGGTCTTTTTTCAGGTCAACCTGGAGTTGATATGAAAATAAAGATCAAGCCAAAAGATTCTGATCACCTATATCTGGAGAGTTGGCCTGTGGCATTTTCCTCACCTAGCAATTCATCTTTTAATGGGTCTTTTGATTTCGTTAAAGACTCTGAATTGTCAATGATGGGGACAACGGCGCCAAACGAACTGTCTAGGTATGCAGGGAAAAGCGGTCTGTGTCTGAAAAAAATTGAAATATGAGCGGAGCAACGCTTGAAAGAAAATAATTCCACAAAGTAAGGAAAGTCTATGAAAGGTGTAAAAAAAGATGTTTTGTTTGGTGAGATAGATACTCGAGGGGAGTCTTGTAGTCTAGAGTTTGCAGGTGTAGTCAGTGTTGCAAGGCGTCTACAGCCTAGAGGTTTCGTGAATCAAATAAATCGATTGCTTAGGGAGAGTGGAGGTAGTGTCGAGGCCATTGAACATACTTCAGATCCTGATTTTTACGTTATCTTGGACAAGCTTTCTAAAGCGGACATTGATTGTATCTATATAGGCAGGCGTACAGATCAGAATTCAGCGGTAAAAGCGACGCTAGACTGTTCGTTATTTCTAAGTGATGGTTTATTTAGAGTTGTACCTCAGTGGTGCTCTTATAAAGATACCCGTGCCGATGAAATTGTTGGCGGCCTGATTGAGCCTTTATTTAAGAATGAATTGATTGGCATCGTTTATATAGATTATGGGCAGGATGAGTTCGAGAAGCTTCCAGATAGCATTGAAGAGGCTTCTAGGGCCTTATTTTCTTTGTCTGGATACCCAAAATACAAAAAGGAAGTGTTATGAAAAATATAGTGATGATGGTGGGTTTGGTTGTCACGGCGTTACCAGTATTCGCCGCTGACCAATGCGAGACTAACTTCACCAAGGAGGGAGGGTTCTTTAAGGGGACTACCTTCAAGACCTGGGCAAATATTGAGGGCGTGACCGTAGGTGATGCGCACTCTAGCGTCTATCGACACATTGCTAAAGATGGATGGAATATTGTTTCATCTGACAAAGAGGCTGGTGTTCTCACCGCGTCGCAAACGGTATCGTACGGTAAGGGTAAGACAGCCCCGCTCAATATCATCTTTGAGCCTAATGCCGAGACTGGTACAAGGATATCTCTAAGTTACGCTCTATCCGGTGGTGTGTCTTCGCCGAAGAAGGCGGTCATTGAAAGCTTCTGTGCAACGATTGCTTCTGCGACAGGTAGTTCAATGTGATGTTTCTTTGCTCGGGTTTCAACTTTTAAGCGCTCATGTTGAGCGCTTCTTTTTATATTCTATTGTTTCGTACGATACATGTTTTGTAGTGATCAAAAGCAATTGTTTTTACTGTAGCCTTACCATCCTGTTGATTTCTTTGGTAATGCTCTCGAAATCTCTGGTAATGCAGTCCTATTTGCTGGTAAATATTTCATTTTTAGTGGTAATTCAGTTGAGTCTGTTGGTAAGGCTGAAATGCCTTTATCGTGCGGCTTTCTCAAATTTGTATTGTTTTGTTGTTGCAAATTGTATCGTACGATACAATAATTGCTGTGTTAATTAGATCGTTGGTGTCGAAATGAATGAAGGGCCTACAAGTGCGTTATATGGAGCTATTGAGCACGCGTACAACCATTTTAATGCGACATTGTTTGAGGGTAAGTTACCCAAGGTACTTTTTACTGTTCAGCGCCAAAAAAATGTAATGGGATATTTTAGTCTCGAGCGTTGGACCTCAGTTGGCGGTGATCGATGCCATGAAATTGCTATCAATCCCGCGTATATCGCCAGGGCGGCGCTATTAGAGGTGTTTCAAACCCTTTGTCACGAGATGGCGCACTGTTTTCAGCATTGCTATGGCAACCCCAGTAGAACTGCGTATCACAATAAAGAGTGGGCGGATCATATGGAGTCCATAGGGTTAATGCCCTCTGCTACAGGCTTGCCAGGCGGCGCTCGGACGGGACAAAAGATGAATGATTACCCTCTGAAAGGAGGCGCCTTTATTCGTGAGTGCGACGTCTTGGTGAAAGGTGGCTTTGGTTTGCCCTGGGTAGATCGGCAGGCGGAAAGCTATACGCCAGTTTTGAGCGAGGAGGGCACGTCTTATATGGGTTCTCTGGATTTGGAGCCCGAATCATTGGATCGCCTTTCGTCATCGCTTGATCAAGTTGTTGGTGAAGAAGTCTTTGCTAATGTAAAGCCGGCCAAAGGCAAGGTTAAGTCAAAGTACTCTTGTGAAGGTTGTAGTTCTAACGTTTGGGGTAAGCCAGGGTTAAGGTTGGCCTGTTTAAGCTGTGATCAAGAGCTTGTTGAGAGTGCTTAGTGACAATTGTATTGGTCTCTACAATGAGCGGCACCCTCTGGAGGATAGTGGCATCAAGGGCTCTAGTTGGTCCTAATAATTCGGGGTATGCTCCGGTTTAAATTGGTTAATTAAGTAGATTTTATTCTGACACTCTATTATTTGGACATAAACATGAAAAAGGTTAATTTGATAGCGCTAGCTATAATTGCGGGTTCATTAACAGCTTGCGGTAGCGGTGGGGGCGATAGTGCAGGCGGAGTGTCAGGAGCAGTTGATGACGCGTTGAAGTCCTGCGGCGGCACTTACGAAGAGTGCGCGGGTGAAAACCCACAAGTTTGGGTTTGGGATGAGGAAAACTACGATTCATTTGCACACCAACAGATGGCCATAACGCTTGAAAAAAGCCATATCTCTTACCTTCAATCTTTCGAGGATCATACTGATAGAATTCCTAATTCTCCAGATCGAACGGAGCTAGAGCTCGTTGATTTATGGGCTAAATATTATGTGGAGAAAATGGACTCTTTTATTGTTCAAGTGAAGCCGGTTATAGTCAATATATATAATGACTACGGCGCCTCCACAGAGCCTGATCGCTATCTAGCGAATGCTTTAGTCGAAGTCGAATCTATTAGGCAGCGATTTATTGAGCAGTATAATATGTTCATTGAGCCGATGTTCTACCCGTACCCTGATGCCAGTGAGCGCTTGGTCTCTCTAGATCTTCTGACGCCTTATTTAAGCCAGCTCGATACGATTTCTGTCGAAATTACTATGGAGATAAATTAATGCGTTCGCTAAGGCTCTTTGGGGTGCTGCCGGGTGGAATTTGATCATATTGTTGTCATTAATGTCATTTACAGCTAATCTGGGTTTTGAAATTTTATTCTTTTAGTGATTAAAGGAAGGGAGCTATGAAAACGTCTGCAGTTCCGCTGTCAGCGGTAAGCTCAAGATTTATAAGTCTATATACTTTATTGAAAGGCATTGACTGGTCTAAATACTCCATGTTAGCCCTCAAGATCGTCTGGGGCTCAATAATGGTGGCTTTCTCTGTGGTAATTGTTGTTCTAAAACTATTATCGTTAGGGGCAACTTCTGAGAATGAAGAGTCAAGTGACGAGGAGTCGGATGAGGACGGTACACTTTTTGTTAATATGCGTACCGGAGAGAAGTCCCCCATGAAGTTTGATTCTTTCGATAAGCTTTAAGCTTTAAGCTTTATTTATGCCAAAGATCCCACTTAAATGGGCTCTTTGGCATGTTCACTTCAACGGCGCCCCATACTCTTAACTCCTCCTGTTGCTATCGATTGAGCCTTGCTTGCGCCGCTTGAGGCTGCGTTTGCGCTCCCTCGTCCCATGTTACCAATTGCTCCACTGATCGCTGATGAAAAATTGAACCCTACCATTCCCAATAGGCCAGTAAATACAGCTGGGATTAGTATGTAGCTCATCCTTGATATCCATTTTAAAACGCTTAATGCAAGACTATCATCGCTAGACATGCTACTCCCTAAGCTACTAAGGCCCCTTGTTGCTATCAGTGCATCTTCATTTAAGCTTGTGTCCGAAAACCCAGATATCAACGAGCTTATCAAATAGTTGTCGATGTACTCTGCTAACTCAAATAAGTAGCCCCAAAAAATCACTGAAAAAAGTATCACTGTTATTCCCAGTACTCTTCCGATATCAAAAAGCATAAAGTTCATGAGTAATGGCAAGAACATGACAAATAACATGATGATCAATGCTTGGATTACGGGTGCTGCTGCGCGATAGGTATTTGCCTCGGCTCGGTTCGGAATAGACTTGAAGAAAATGCCTACAGCCGCTATGACGTCTGATAATGTGTCAAGGTTTTTACTCACAAAGTTTTTTTGCTGCTCGTAATTTTTACTTAATCCATTTGTTAGCTTGGCATCGTTCTTTAAGGCTAGTAGGAGTATGTAATCATCAAGACTTGCTGTAGAGGTCATTCCTGTCGCGTTCGCAGCCCAGTATTCTAGCCATTTAAGCCAATCGCTATTACCTTCCGTTTTGATGTGCTCGAGAGTTCGCTCACGAAGCCCATTATCAATACCACTAGCTGAGTACTGCTCTGACCACCATTCGTGACAGAAAGGAATCCAGCGGTCTCCTGTTTGCTCTTTGGAAGCCGCTGGTCCATCAACTGTCTCCCTCCAAAAGAAATGCTCGTTGGGAGTCGATGAACGCTCACCGGGATAATACTGCGCTTGTGTTAAAAATAACCTAGAGCCTAGCCAGCTAATATCCTGCTCAACGTTACTGATGGTGTTAGGTATTGTGAAGTTTGGGTCCTTGCTGTCCTTCAAATACGTGACGACCGCTTTTTTCCAGCAGTCATCCTGAAACTGTTCTAATTCACGTAAAAGCTTTGGGTCCTTGATGTTTGCGTTTGATATTCCTGAAGTCATCAACCTAAAATCAGGATTGCAGGGAAGCTCCATCTTTAAGCTATAGGCCACAGCATTTGATAGGTTGGAAATCAGGTACCACCATAATGGAATCTTAATAACACTGCCGTTGATTGTACTCATGAACCGGTTTGATGCGTTTCCAGCTGTGTTGCCTGCATCATCAAAGACGGTTTCTTCTGTCTTTTTATCAATGAGGTTAATGTCAGTTCCAGCAGGTTCGCAGTAAACGTCATTGAAGACCATTTTTGTCGGCTGTAGGGTTACCAGCGGCTGAGCAGCAATAATCATCACTGCCAGCATTGTGTAGATACGTATTTCGATCGCTTTAACGAAATCACCGGTTTTATGTTCTTCCCGTTCTGACCCTTTAATCAGCGTTTGAATGATGGCAACGGCGAATGGCACCAAGACTAACCCTGTGCCTGTTAACAGTCCCCACAGTGCATCGTACATATACCATCCGAGCATTGTGGTATACAGCTCAATTATGCTTCCAACGGGCATAGTTAGACTCCCATCAATTTGAAGATGCTGAACCCAACCAATATTTCATAGATCACAATGATACTTAGCATCAACTTTCTTGATTGCGCAATTCGATGCTCTGGTACCTCAGTGTTAAATGATTCCACAATACTTTTCCACTTTACATAGAGCGCAATATAAAGCCCTAAGCGTAGCAACACGAAAGTAATTGACTGGTTGATATTGAATTCAGATATGGCCTTTACGCTCTCCGGAGCAGTCATACCTAAGGCAATCACTAATGTTGTCAGTAGCGCAATAATCCCGTATGCCACCCACTTTATTCTTTTTAAGCGCTGAACGTTATTCATCTTTCATTGCTCCAGCTTTAAGTCCATTTAACTCAGTCGTGGGATTTCGAATTTCATGAAGCTCTGGAGTACTTTTCCTGGCGCTTGTGAGCTGATTAAGATTGAGCGCGGTTTGGCTCATTAGCTTTTTGCGGACCTCGCTTTCGAACATAATGTTATTAATTTCATCATCGAGTACACCTTTGACATCCCGCAGGCTAGTCATCGCTTCTTCATTGGCCATAACGTTCGGTTCTTGCATTCCTATTTTGAGAATATCTCTTGCTGTCAACGCTTTTGAGATAACCGACATCATT
>NZ_CEXWTU010000190.1:0-2161 GCF_982758155.1 Marinagarivorans sp.
TGCCCATGGATGGCTTGAACGGCCCAGAAAATGATCAGTTTGCCGGCCTATTTGTTTATGGCTGAATAGTTACCAAAAGAAAACCCACTATTGTGGGTTTTCAGAGTTATATCACAGAAAGCTAAAAACGCTAATGTGTCACAGACGGGCTCACAGAATGGATATGCACTTTAAATAGCAATATCCGCCCAGCTAATGGGTGATTGAAATCGACCAAAACAACATCACCCTTAAGCGCCTTAATAACCCCAGGCAACTCCGTGTTTTGAGCATCCGAAAACGACAACATTAACCCCACGTCCAATGTCATATCCTCGGGAAAATCACTCACAGGCACTTCCTGCACATTATTTTCGTTTGGCTGACCAAAACCCTGTTCGGGTGGAATGGAAATTTCACGCTCGTCGCCAGCACGTAAACCGTACATGGCTTTTTCAAAGCCCTCCAACAAGTTGCCATCGCCTACGGTGAAGGTAACCGGGTCTTCGCCATGGTTGCTATCCACAACCGTACCATCCTCAAGCGACAACGAAAAATTCAGTGTGACTTTAGTCGCATCAGCAATCGCTAAATCAATCATTCGAGGACTCCTCAGCGGCTTCCTTTTTGTTATTTGCACCAAACATTGCATCCCAAATTAAGAGTGCTGCGCCACAGGTAATACCGCAGTCTGCAATATTAAAAGCGGGGAAGTGATATTGCTGATAATAGAAATCGATAAAATCAACAACATAACCGAGTGTAACGCGATCATAAAGGTTGCCTATTGCACCACCTAAAATTAGCGCCAACCCTAAAGACTCCAAACGCTTCTGGGTTGCGATACGCGATAACCAAACGGTTAGAACAACACTCATTACAGCCGCAATAATGGCGAAGAACCAACGCTGCCATCCTCCGGCATCATATAAGAAGCTAAAAGCTGCACCGTGGTTATAGCGCAAAGTAAAACTAAAATAATCGGCGATAACAGGATAAGTAACACCCTCGGTTTGCAAGGCGGCAACAGCGTACGCCTTGGTCCATAAGTCAAAGCCCACAATCACAGCCGATAAACTCAAAAAAGCGGCCATCGCCGTAGGCAATCTATCCATAAATTTAGGCATAGTGACGCTCCTCACCTTCAGTTGTAATATTAGTCACGCAGCGATGACACAGTTCGGGATGCTCAGAATGCTGGCCGATGCTGTCGCTATGATGCCAACAACGAACACATTTTGTGGATGCCGTTTTAGCCACGGCAATGGTTAAGCCATCAATTTGAGTATCCACTGCATTTTCAGCATCGCCTTTAGCCGCTAGCGTTACTTTAGAGACTAACAAAACGAAGCGCAGCTCATCTTTTAATGAACCTAATACACTTTGCAATTCATCACCGCAGTAAAGTGTTACTTCGGCTTCTAATGATTTACCAATCTCGCCGTCGCTGCGCTTTTGTTCTAGTATTTTATTCAGCTCGCCTTTCACGCTAGCCAATAGATCAACCACTTCAGGGGTCAACGCATTAGCACTGCAATCGGGTAAGGTATACCAAGTTTCGGTGAAAACCGGCGTGGTATTTTCGCCCGGCATCGCCAGCCAAATTTCATCGGCGGTATAAGAGAGTATCGGAGCAATCCAACGTACGAGCGCTTGAATAATATGATATTGCGCCGTTTGTGCCGAGCGGCGAGCTATGCTTTTTTCCGGAGTGGTATAAACGCGGTCTTTGGTGATATCCAAATAAAAGCCACCAAGATCTACAATGCAGAAATTATGTAGCTTTTGGTAAATTTGATGTAATTCATAGCGCTCATAATGAGCGAGTAATTCTTTTTGCAGTGTCGCAGTACGTTGCACGGCCCACGCATCTAAAGCGACTAAATCGTTCGCCGGCAGAACATCAACCTCGGGATTAAAGCCACCCAAGTTCGCCATTAAATAGCGTACCGTATTGCGAATGCGGCGGTAAGAATCAGCGGTACGTTTCAAAATGGTATCCGAAACACTCATATCACCGGAAAAGTCGGTCGCGGCCACCCACAAACGTAGTACATCCGCACCCAAATCATTAAAGACTGTTTGCGGCGACATCACATTGCCAACAGACTTAGACATTTTATGACCGTTTTGATCGACCGCAAAACCGTGCGTCAGCACTTGTTTATAAGGTGCAGAACCA
>NZ_CEXWTU010000190.1:2171-10071 GCF_982758155.1 Marinagarivorans sp.
TCAACAGCTACCGAAGTGAGAAGTGACGACTGAAACCAACCGCGATGCTGGTCAGAACCTTCAAGATATAAATCTGCCGGGTAGCGCAAATTTTCGCGCTGCTCGAGTACTGAAAAGTGCGTAACGCCGGAATCAAACCAAACATCCAACGTATCCGTTACCTTGCTATAGCGCTCGGCATCATCGCCCAACAACTCGGATGCCTCTAATTTAAACCATGCATCCATGCCATCTTTTTCTACCAGCGCTGCGACTTGTTCGATAAGTGCTTCGGTATTGGGATGTAAATCGCCGGTATTTTTATCAATAAACAAAGCAATGGGCACACCCCATGTGCGCTGACGGGACACGCACCAATCAGGACTTGATTCCAGCATGGCGCGAATACGCGTTTCACCCCAGCTGGGCAGCCATTCCACGCCATCAACCGCACTCTTTACACTATCCAGCAAACCGTTTTTCGTCATGCTCACAAACCATTGTGGCGTAGCACGATAAATAAGTGGCGTTTTTGTTCTCCAGCAATGCGGGTAACTGTGCGTTAACTTTGCGGCATGAAAAAGATTACCCTTTTCTTCAAGTACGGCTAAAACATTATTATCGACTTTATAGACGTGCTCACCCGCGAAGACTTCAACATCGTCACGGTAAATGCCATTTTCGTTTACGATATTCAACGTACCAATATTGTATTTACGGCCCACATTAAAATCGTCTACGCCGTGATCTGGCGCTGTATGAACACAACCGGTACCCGCATCAGTGGTTACATGGTCGCCCAAAATAACGGGAACGGTTTTATCGTACAACGGATGCTGCAACGCAAGATGCTCTAAATCTGCGCCTTTAAAACTGGCCAATACTTTGGGCGAATCCAATTCACCACGCTGACAAACTCCAGCCATTAGGGCTTCGGCCACAACAATCACCGTATTACCGCTGTGTATAAGCACGTAATCTAATTCAGCATTTACACTAACAGCTTGGTTGGCCGGTAATGTCCAGGGGGTTGTTGTCCAAATAACAATGCTGGCATTGGCGGGAACGGCATCAAAACCGATGCGCTTCGCGAAATCGGCAATATCAACAATAGGGAACTTAACATCAATCGAATTAGACGTTTTCTCGTGGTATTCAACTTCGGCTTCAGCCAAGGCTGATGCGCCAACCACGCTCCAGTAAACCGGTTTAAAACCCTTTTGTAGGTGACCGTTTTTGGCAATTTTACCCAAGGCACGAATCGTATCGGCTTCGGTTTTAAAATCCATAGTCAGATAAGGATTTTCCCACTCGCCTAATACACCCAGGCGAATAAAGTCTTCTTTCTGGCCCGCTACTTGTTTAGCAGCATACTCACGGCATTTTTTACGGAAGATATCATACTCAACCTTCACGCCGGCTTTACCAATCTTCTTTTCAACATTGTGCTCAATGGGTAAACCGTGGCAATCCCAACCCGGCACGTAAGGAGCATCAAAGCCACTGAGTGTTTTCGATTTAATAATAATGTCTTTTAAGATTTTATTAACGGCATGGCCAATATGAATGCTGCCATTAGCGTAGGGAGGGCCATCATGCAAAATAAATTGCGGAGCGCCCGCGCGCGCTTTACGAATGGCTTGATAGAGGTTTTCTTTTTGCCAGCGCTTTAATGTTTGTGGTTCACGCTGGGCCAAATTAGCTTTCATCGCAAAAGCGGTTTTTGGCAGATTGAGTGTCGCCTTGTAATCAGTCATGTCGTTTTGTCTTAAAAGTTATGTCTTGGCTTTTGTGAACTCAACTATTAAAAATAGTTATTCGCGCACCGTTTAATGTTTGGCTAATTGTGAAAAATAATGCTTTGCATCCGTAATATCAGAGGCAATTTGTTGCTTGAGCGCATCGAGAGAGTCAAACTTTTTCTCGGCACGCAAAGCCTTGCAAAAGGCAACCGTTACAAACTGGCCGTAAAGGTTCGCACTAAAGTTAAAAATATGTACTTCGAGCATCGGTTTATGCTCGCCAGAAATCGTTGGCTTTACCCCAACGTTAGCAACCCCTTGATGGCTAACGCCTTGTACCTCAAGCGTTACCGCATACACGCCACCAACAGCCGCGGCATAACGCCCCAAGCCTATATTAGCCGTGGGTACATTAATAGTTCGGCCGAGTTGCCGCCCATATATCACGCGGCCAAAAATACTGTACGGTTTGCCCAGTAAGCGCTCGGCATCCTCTAGCTGATTGTGTTCCAACAAACTACGAATTCGGGTACTGCTTATGCGTTCACCGGCATCGGCATAGGTTGCACTGTTGGAAACTGAAAACCCCTGCTGATCGCCGGCCCTCGCTAAAAGGTCAAAATCGCCGCGGCGATCGCAACCAAAACGAAAGTCATCACCAATCTCGAGGTGTTTTACCTGCAGCCCAATAACGAGAACCTGCTTAATGAATTCATCCGCCGTAAGCGAGCGCAATGCTTGATTGAAGCGTAAACACACGACAGTATCAATACCACACGCCAGCAAAGCATTCACTTTTTCACGCAAGCGCATCAAGCGAGGGCGGGTTTCCGCCTGAGCAAAAAATTCGTGGGGCTGCGGTTCAAAGACTATTGCTACACTCGACAATTGTGCCTGCCTAGCTTTTGCAACAACACGCTTGAGTATTTGTTGATGCCCCTTATGGACGCCATCAAATGAGCCAATGGTAGCAACACTCGCGCCGCCAAAGCGGCTCAGCCCCTTAAGGCCCAATATGAACTGCGGCTGTCGCATTAACCCGTATCTCTCACGCACAAAATTAACGTGCGAGTATACACTAGAAAACGAGAGAGGTTTGAGCGCTAAGGCTTAGAGGCGTAAGGGGTCAGGGCCCTTAGTGAGTGGCGCTATATTGGGCGGGCGGACTAGCACCGTCAAATGTAAGGAAGTACTTACATACACTGCAGACTTACACCATCAATAATGTAACTTCACTAGAATAAATCAACAGATGTGTCGACACTCGGCGGCTTCTTTCGCGAACCGCCCAGCTCAGGGTGATCATCCAGAGCGTGCAAAGAATGCTCCAAGCCCATTTCAAGCTTCATGAAAATTTCATCCACTTTAAGGCCTTCATTAAACACACTATTGGTTGTCGAGATTAAACGCTCAACGACGCTATCAATAAAATATTCATCTTGCTCGGTAAGCGCCAAATGTGGAACTCGATCTTGTAGCATAGCGGTCGATGCTTCAACCTCGTCCATAATATCCTTCATCACATCTTGGTAGCGCTCTTTAACACGAATCATCACCGTATTAACATCGCCAGAAAGCTTGCGTAAACACTGCTTTTCTTCGATAAGCGTATGCCTGTCTTCTAGCGAATGAATTCGGGCATTAACCCCTTGCAGTAAATAGAATGTATTGTCTTTTATCGCACCATACTTCTCGGCGTCATCAACGGGCATATTCTTAATCAGCAGCGAAGCACGGTCATAATTACAAATAGTTCGGCAGCCAAAATCAATGTAGCGATCATTGTCCTTAAGCTGAAACAGCAACTGAGACTCCAAATCTTTGCTCATACCATGCGCTTCCATATTCTTGATCCCCAAGCTGCTACGCATCTGTAAACTGCACTTTAAACCGTAACGTTCTAGCGTAGAAAACAACTGCTGCCCCAGTTGATCCAAATTATCGCACTCGTGCACCGCCAATAAGAACTGGATATTCGCACCAAGGTCACTATTGTCCACCATGGCGTTACGCGCTGTTTCAGTAGCAACATCCAGCCGCTCGGACAATTGCGAGTTGGCTATTCGATGAAAAATGCTTTTAGTGATACGCGCGCACGCTTCATCTTTATTCGTTGCCGGCTCTATAATGTCATCGCAACCAGCCTCGTAGGCCGCCAACTTATCTTCTAGCGTGTACTCATCGGCAATGAACACCACCGGAAGGTCATGCTTTTTACCTAATTCTAAACACAGCTTTCCACACTCCATCAAAGAACATTTTACTGAACTGCAATCAACCACCAACGCCCGATAATCGGCCTCACCAATCATTCCTTCAAGCTCTTGCGCCGAGACCACGTTATTAGCCTGAAAAAAGTGCTGCACATGCTCGCCAACCGGTGAAAGCTTTTCGCTACAGAGTAAAATTTGGTAGCTCATAGGTAAAACCTTAGCTTAAGAGACAAGGAAACAAACTATTATTCAACAATGCTTGTTTTCCACTTCCTTTTCGTTACTCAAAGCGCTACATGCCCCGGCATGCAACCCTTTAAGCCCCGTGATAAGAAAACAGAATCCTGCACCAAATTGGATAATCTATTATTGCCTCGCCCCTAATGTTCTCCTTGATTGGCACCAGACTTCTCTGGCACCCCATAACTCCCGCATTATTTTACGGGCCTTACTATTTAACCTAGCTAACTTTGGGCATACAGCAAATACATAGCGCTGAAAAACACGTCAAAAAGGAACATTTTTGACCGACACCTTTTTGACGGCACGGGGAAACCTATAAATTAGTTGTAATTCAGTGGCGCAAACCCTCTAAAAACGTCTAAATTTAAAGGAAAGCACCTTTTAACTAACACGTGAGTGTGATGTTCATGACTACAGCGCCCCAGGAAAATTCGTTCGTCGAAATCATAACGCAACGCATTAATCAGGATGATATTGAAGTCCCAATGCTGCCCGAAGTGGCCAACAAGGTCATGCGTTTAACGAATGACCCAGAGTCCGACGCCAACGATCTCGCCAAGCTAATTCAAAGCGACCAAACACTGGCCGGCCACGTCATGCGTATTGCCAATTCTGCGCTCTACTCGCCTAATGCGACGCTGGTTTCTTTGCAACAAGCCATAACTCGCTTAGGCATGCGCGTTATCGCAGACATCGCATTAGCCGCCTCGGTCAACAGTAAGATGTTCAACGCACCGGGGTATGAAAAACATATCCAAACCGAGCTGCAATTCTCTTTAATGGCAGGCCTATGGGCTAAAGAAATTGCGCGCGCCTGCCGCCGGAATGTTGAAGCTGCGTTTTTAGCCGGTTTACTCCATGACATTGGTCGCCCCGTTTGCGTTCAAGTTGTTACAGAAGTTGCCAATAGCCTAAAAATAGAAGTGCAACCCGACATGATGTATGAGCTAGAGCAGCACTTTCAACGCTCGCTCGGGATTAGCGTGGTCCATCAGTGGGAAATGCCAGCTTTGGTTCGCGATGTGGTGACATGGTTTGACGATTACGCTAACGCCGGGAAAAGCGCAGAACAAACCATGATTGTTGTCGCCGGCGCTGAGTTTGCAAGCCACTTTTACAAAGGCACGCCGCTGCGTAAAAAAATCACGCGCGCACAATTAATAAAATCACCCGTATTGGCTGATTTAAACCTCTACCCCGACGATATCGAAAAACTGATTGAGAAAGAAGAACTCATCAGCTCCGCAATGGAGACCATGAGCCAATGAGCACGGAAGCCTCGACCACAGAACAAAATTACGACATGATCGTCATTGGCAGCGGGCCTGCAGGCCAAAAAGCCGCTATTCAAGCCGCAAAAGTAGGTCGTAATGTTGCCTTAATCGAACGCAGTCGTGAGCTCGGTGGCTCTTGCGTTCACCGAGGAACAATCCCCTCTAAAACCTTGCGCGAAAATGCCCTGCGCGTAAAAGCCATGCGCCAAAGCGCCGAGATTGCCAACTTTGAGCTACCCGAAGAAATTGAATTAGCCACATTGATCAGCCGCTTGGGTGACGTACTGGATGCTCACGATGAATACATGCGCCGCCAGGTCTCGCGCAATAACGTTGAACTCATTCACGGCCGAGCCAAATTAGTTTCGCCGACACAAGTCGCCATCACTGACGTACGCGGTAATGTAAACCTACTTAACTCAGAACATATCGTTATTGCCACCGGCTCCGAGCCACGCACACCAGACCATATCGCTATTGATCACGAACACTTATTTGATAGCGACTCCATTCTATCCATGTTGTATTTACCCACCAGTTTAGTCGTGCTGGGCGGTGGTGTAATCGCCAGCGAATATGCTTCTATTTTTCAAGCCTTAGGCGTAAAAGTCACGATGATTGACAAATACCCTCGGCCACTCGGTTTTTTAGATGACGATTTAACCGATACTTTTATCGCCGGCTTTGAAGACATGGGCGGCACTTGGATGGGTAAAAGTACTGTCGTAAAAGCCTACTGGAATGGTGAAAACGCCGTGGTTACGGAACTCGAAGACGGTACGCTTATACGCAGTGAAAAACTACTTTGCGCCGCGGGGCGAATTTCCAACGTTAAAGATTTATGTATTGAAAACGCGGGGCTAGAAGTTAACGACAGAGGCTTAATAAGCGTCGATAAAAACCTGCGAACCCCTGTACCCAGCATCTATGCCGCCGGTGATATCATTGGGCCACCCTCTCTCGCTTCAGCATCCATGGAGCAAGGACGGCGCGCTACTTGTAACGCACTCAACATGCCCCTCGGGAGCATGAACACCATGATACCCTCGGGCATTTACTCCATTCCCGAACTATCATCTATTGGCTTAAGCGAAGCACAAGCGGTTGAAAAATATCCAGGAGCCATTGCCGGTAAAGCCCGCTTCGATGAAATAGCGCGCGGCCAAATATCCGGCATACAAAACGGCCTACTCAAAATAGTTTGCGACCCCGATGGCAAAAAAATCCTTGGCGTGATGATTGTAGGTGAAGGCGCAACAGAGTTAATTCATATCGGCCAGATGGCGATGATCAGCAATAGTGATATCGACGTTTTTGTCGACAATATATTTAACTTTCCCACTTTGGCCGAAGCCTACCGTGTTGCAGCGCTCAGCATCATTGGGCAACGCATGACAAAAAACTTATAGTGCACTACCCTGGCACTATAGCCTTTGGCTTATCTCAGCGAGAATCTGATGCGCTCATATGGATTGCGTGTGGTAAGACTAACCGCGAAATGGGACATATATTGGGCATTAGCCCAAGAACAATTAATAAACATTTAGAACAGGTTTTTAAAAAACTGGAAGTTGATAATCGTACCAACGCCGCCGCCAAAGCCATACCGTTGCTGCGGCGTTAACGCCCTATCGTGTAAAAACCCAATTATGGCCCCGGCTATCGCAAGTAATATAATCACCGCCAATAACATCACAAGACGATAAAGCCGGTGGAGCTTTACCTTTATGCTGCCGGGCAACAGCCATAGTGCTTTTATCTTTTTGTAAAAAGCCATACATCATCGCAAAGCGCTTAACAAAATCCTGCTGTTGCTGTTGCGTCTCATCAAAAATGTAATAAAACTTGCTATAAGATAACGTTGCGCCCGCCAGACCAATAGCATCCATTTTCTGCAAATAAATGGCATAGGCCCGTTGCAAATACTGATGTAATTCTAAGTTGGAACGGTAATCCAGTATTGCCGGTAATGTGAGTGCGTTCTGCTGTGTTAAAGCGCTTTTACTCAACGTACGATTAGAGCGATTATCCAGCAAGCGATACCGCGCATTACCACACTGAATTTGCCCCCCTGTCACAGTGCACCCCTTTAAACCCGAAGGCACTTCCGGCTTAGCGCTCAGTGTTGGTGCCGATGCACCAGCCACCGTTGCAGGACGACCCTGCCGAGCCTTTGGTTTGGCAGGCTGACTTACCTTAGGCATTGCTAAACCTGCCCGTTTTGCCGGCCGCTTGAGCAACAATTGTTGTGTAGCCGCAGGATTTCGCCTGAAATCATCAAAACTTGGCAACCCCCGCCCTTCACCCTTCGCAACCACATCGCAATAGAGTTTTTCGAGGTCAGACTTAACACCCACCCCCTCGATACACGCCAGCGCCGGGTGCGCTAAGATTAGCGACAGCAACCCCACCGAAACAGCCGCCAGCCATTGGGGCTTAAAGCGATACT
>NZ_CEXWTU010000191.1:0-9974 GCF_982758155.1 Marinagarivorans sp.
GCCATATTTTCGCCTCGTCAAGCAAGCACCCACAAACCCAAATTCCAGCAATTTAGGGGCGGGGCAATAATAGTTTGTCCAAGCAAACGAGGGCGCCGGCTTTATCAATAAGGCGCTCGAAGGGGCCATGCCGGGGCCTATATGGACATAGGTCATTAGGATAACGCATGGAGCAGTTATCGAGGCATGTAACGCTTTGAGCAACGCTGTTGAGGAAGCAGAAGGCAAGTATTATATAAAGTATTTTTTCCTCGGCCCTTATTCCGTGCCCCCCCCTAAGCTGGCGAGCACGCTGTACTCACCCCCTACAGATTACATAGCACTCCAGTTTAACTAACCGATTTTTTTCCACGTGTTCTGCAGGTCAGACAATAGCGTTACGGCTTCATCCAGTAACTTTTCATCATTTTTCGAATGAGCATTCGACAATATGCGTTGTATATAGATATAAAGATTATCAAGATTATGCGCCAAATCGCCGCCATCGCCAGTATTAAGGCTCTCCCTAAGCCCGCCTATAATACTGACGGCACTATTGATTTTTTTCCCCTTAAGCTCCGCATTACCGTATTGCATAGCACCTTTGGCCTGCACAATACGATCAATTGCTCCCTGATAAAGCATATCAATTAACCGGTGAGGGGAAGCGATTTCGACATCACTACGATACTGAACCTTGGCATACGACTTAATTGCTGATTGGCTATTCATAAGGGCTACAACTCTCCATTTCAACGATGCTTCATACCCTTACTATCGACCATCAACCACAAAACTTTAGATATTTTAACGCCGGTATAATTGATAATCGAAGGAAACTCCCGCAATATCTTGCGTATAATCATCCAACCCCAGCCTGAACTTACGCTCGCTTCGCTCTACGAAGAGGCGAAACCTACCGTGTTTAAATACCTCGCTCCACGCAATACCAATTCGTGCGTTGGCTTGATCATAATCATCATCGCCCACAAGTAAGTCAACCTGCCGAAGCTCATAACCCACATCAAAAATAAGTGTACGGCGTGCGCGGTAATCGAAACCCATTGATACCGCATACTCCTCAGAATCCAACTGTTTTTCACGCCGATAGTTTTCACTCTCCGTACCCAAGATCAAACTTGCATCACAACGTCCACAAACAAATGAGGATTGCCAACTCAACTCACCTTTCCTCATCTTATATTGGTCAGTCACACTTAACTGGCCATCAGGTCCGGCAACGCTGCCGCCACCCTCTGAACCTTGAGATGTATCCGTCAACCACTGCTTAAATGTCAGCGAAACTTGATGTACAGCGCCTTCGTAACCCAAGCCCACCTCGTAGAACGGCGAACTCTCACTACTGTCACTACCATCACCAATACTGTTTCTACCAACATTTACAGCGTAGCTCAGCTGGCGCAACTCTGTTTCCCAAGAAATACTCGCGCGACGATAATCAAAAGATACGGAGTCTACGT
Source organism: Marinagarivorans sp. (assembly GCF_982758155.1). Classification (NCBI taxonomy): domain Bacteria; kingdom Pseudomonadati; phylum Pseudomonadota; class Gammaproteobacteria; order Cellvibrionales; family Cellvibrionaceae; genus Marinagarivorans; species Marinagarivorans sp. The sequence continues at coordinate 1,461 of NZ_CEXWTU010000191.1, forward strand.
TAAGATAGTCCAAAGAGTACCCGCTTAATTCAAGCCCAAACGTACTCAAAGGGCCAACTAAGCGATGAAAAGAAAGACCACCTCCAACTCTAGATGAATCATTTAACCCATTAGAATCAAATCTTGATTCAGTCGCATTCCCGTAAAGTGAAAATCGATTAGCCCGCCGACCAACCCGTAAGCCAAGCGTGCCAGACGTGACACTTCGGCGATCCAAGTTTTCAGGCGCATCACCCAGCAAGCTATCAATTAACAACTCTTCTGCCCGATGCGAAGCGCTACCATAAAAAAGGCTGATTCCATCACCGAGTTCTAGAGCTGCAGACCCCAGAAACAAATCATTATTTTGTGCCGTTTGCTCTGAAAAACGACGGTTTATATAGGACGCATCCGATATAAACCGGACATAACGGCTCGCGATTTCACCCGCCATTACGAGCGATGCAACGGTTTGCTTCTCTTTAATTTCAAGCGCCTCAACAGTGGCGTTTCTTGCATTATCAACTGACTGTACATCCACCCCCGCACGAACAATAAAATCATCCGCATGTAGATTAGTGACGGGAACTATCAATAAACAACAAGCTCCTATTAATCTATTTAACATACATATCTACCTAAACCTTTCATTAACATCGTATCCAGAACGTAAAATAGCGTATTCTTGAACAGCAAATTAGCGACACAAAACCTGTCGATTAAGTTTACACATTTTTATTGATGAGTGAGATTTCGCATATAACTTGCAAGCAAAATACTCCCTGAAGTAGCAGTTAGCTTGATATCACGTGAGTCCAGACAACAGATCACGACTACCTTATTATTTTATGTGAGTAGGCATGATTCATGCCTACTCACATATTCCTGTTATATAAAGGCGTAGTTAAATAAACATTGTGACTAGCCTCCACCGACGACTGACGACCCCTTCATGCCTCAATTATCACAACATTTAACACCCGAAAACACTCAAGACAAAGTCATTTCGAAAACCGACAGCGATATATTGTCTATCGCACGCTTCGTGATGATCGCCAGCTTAGTTGTCCATCACGTGTTCACAATTCCGGCCTCAGGCTTTTTCCCAAGATTTAGTCTCACAGATGAAACCATTTCGGCTGCAAATATTCTGAATGCCATACTCCACTGGTCCAGCATGGCCGCGGTGCCAATACTCAGTATTGCCTCTGGTTTTTTGTTTTTCTCAAGTAGTCGTTCATACGCAGAAAAATTTCGTCGGCGAATACTAACTATTGCTCTACCCACTGCTTTATGGGGCGCGATTTGGTTTACTGCATCCTATATGCTCTACATGGTAGGTCATGAAAAAGGCTTATTTGAATGGGCGAACTATGGGTTTGACAACCCCTCACTAATGACCCTCATTGATGGGATACTGGGCATAACCCAAACACCTTTTGCTTTCCAATTTTGGTTTATTCACGACCTTATACTAACGCTATGCTTAGCACCACTTATTAGCCTCAGCCTTAACAAGGCTTTCTGGATCACACTAATAGCGCTATCTGCAGTTTGGGTTAGCGACCTAATACCCAGCCCTTTCTTTTATGGCAACGTTCTAATGTTTTTCACTTTAGGTGCCGCTCTACAAAAAAGAACGCCAAGTATAGAGGCCGCTATTAATACTCTATGGCCATTTAGGTACTTAATCTTGACTCTCTTCGCTTTGGCTTTGGCTGGCCGAGCATTTAACGGCTATATACACGAATGGTTAGCCAGCTACCCCTTCCTATGTTTATTAAGGGTATTAGGCGTATTAAGTAGCAGCATTATTATTCTGGGGTGCTACAAGCGAAAGTTTCGCTTTATTTCAGCAGTACAATCTCTATCGCCATATAGCTTCTTTATTTTCGCATCTCACTACCCAACAATAGAATTCATCAAAACCATCGTCCAGAGAATACCGGGGCAGTCGTCAGAGCTTGGCTTGATTATTAGCCTATTTATCATTCCGACACTTACTATCACTTTGTGTATTTTGGGCGCATTAGCACTGAAGCGAATAATGCCGAAGCTATATAGCCTGCTCAACGGACAAAGAGACTAAGACTAACGCCCGCGTCGAGCAAGGATGCTTTGCGCTAAACGTGAGTTAATTAATGCGATTACCGCCTTACTCCACCACGAACCATTAGACGAATAAAAAACACCCACCGACTGACTTGACGGCTTCCACCGATCAATCCAGCTAACACCTGTCACAAAACTGACCCTGTCAATTAACCCGCTACTTTGCTGCGCGTTAATAAGACGCTCCAATATCAAATACCCCGGGCTCACCTCTGAAAATGACTCATCAAAGCCAATTTTTAACAAATAAAGCGTCCTTTTTATAATAATGCCAAACTGAGCCGCAATAGGTTTTTCATTTAGCCAAAGAAGGTTGATTTGACAGTTGCCGCTACCGCCATAAGCTGAGAGTAAGCTCTGATAATACGCCATTTTCGCAGGCTGTTTCAGGATGCTGGTACCCTCAGCCCCCTTCCACCCAGAATCCTCCAGCGTTAAAAACACATCAAATGCATCACTCAACCGACAAGACTCGGTAATCAACTCCAGTCGCAATGGGCCACCAACCTCAGCTTTGCAGCCTTTCTTAAGCAAGCCTTTCACAAATTTTTTACTGTAACGCGCCCAAAACGCCTCCACGCCACAGGAGAAATCAAGATATTTAGAGTCATGGGATAGCCTGATGTCTCCGCCGATAGATGCTGCACCGCCATCACACAAAACGCACTGCCATTTGATCAATACAAAAAACGGCAGCTGTCCTCGCATAAAAAGCGTTATCTCTTGAAGATACTCAGTAAGATTCATGACCGAGAAGATATCGTTTACGCCCATCTCGTTGGGATAAAACAACTGCAGAACAGGCAACTGAAATTTCGACACCGAAAGATACTGCATTTCAAATGGAAGGACGCCGACAAGCTTGCCCTGAGACCGCACAACAATAAAAAACACATTTTTATCACTCGCCCGCACATTCAGTTCCGCACGGTACCAGCCGGGGAAGTGCAAGAAGTGCGAGGCCCTAACTTCCGCCAACAAAGACCACTCTTGATACAAGTCATCGAGACCTGCCTTTCCGCAATAGCAGGTGTAAGTTAATTCAACAGCCACAGTTAGCGTCCCTTATTCATATACTCGGTAACGTATTCATACACAAGACCAATGGCGTCACCCTTCATCATACCAACGTGATCCGCATCAACGCTCTCCACACTTAACGGCCCACCAATTAACGCCCCCCAACCATAATCACTACTCGCTTGATAACCCAAACCAAAATCCGTATTTTGGGCTTTAACCAAAAGAACGTGACTCCCGTATTTAGTTGCTTGCGCACTATAACCATAAGATATTCGATCAAATATTCGCTCTCGAGCCGACTCATCCATTTCAAGATTAACAGTGTTAGCCGGTATTGTGTTCGCCTGCCCTATCCAGCGGCGAAACCTCTTACAAGCTGCCAAAGCTGCGCCACCAACGCCCTTATCTCTCGCACGCAAAAGGCTGTCCGCCAGAGTCTTTCTTAGCGTACGCTCGGCGCAGCCGGGCAAGTATGCGTCCAGCAATGCCACCCCCTTAACCGTAATCCCCTTTGATTCGAGCGCTTTGGCTACCTCTATTGACAAAATCCCACCGAAAGATAGGCCCACCAATATAACTTCTTGATAACGCTCTTGCCGTACGATCGCGTCAACATAGGCCTCAACCAAATAAGGTATGGATACCTGGACTGTATAATCATTATTCGCAGCATCAATTAAAGCAATTTCTTGCTTCGCAAACATGCCGTATACGGGGTTTTCTTTAAACTGGACAGCCAGCTCTAAATAAATATTAACGCCACATAAGCAAAAAATAGGCGTGCAACGGGAATCGGAAGTATTAAGTTTAACAACACTGGCCGCGCCTTGATTTCCATTCACAGTACTCAACACTGCACGTATGGTTGGGCGCTCAAAAAGGTCGGCGGGCGTATACGATAACCCCGTGGCTCGATTTATCGCTTCTACCACAGGGAAAACCAAAAGAGAGTGTCCCCCTAAATCGAAAAAATCATCATCAATTCCTATACCAAAAATACCTAACGCTGCCTCCCATACAGCAACAACACTGCGATCCCTATCATCACGAGGCACGCCATTAACGCCACTTACTGTAGGCAGCTGAGAATCAACGTATTTCTCACCGTTTTCCTTTAGCGCCTTGCGATTAATTTTTTGATTATCGGTCTTAGGTAGCTCAGAAACACAAATGAAATGCTGAGGCACCATATGTGAAGGCAACAGATCCGCACAATGCCTACGCAAGGTCATAGTGTCAGCCTCGACTCCAACATAAAAGGCCATCAAGCGTTCATCACCTACCGAAAACTGGCTCGAGACAACCACCGCATGGTCCACACCAGAAAACATAGAAAGCGCCCTCTCGACATCCCCTGGCTCAATACGAAAACCTCGGATCTTAATTTGATTATCGAGGCGATTAATGTAATGCAGACAGCCTGATTCATCGATATTAACGAGATCACCCGTTCTATACAGCAAACCTAGGGATATTTCGGGCAAAGAAATAAACCTTTCAGAGGTCAAGTCAGGCATCCCTTTATAGCCCATCGTCACCCCAGCACCACCGATTAGTAGCTCTCCTTCACTACCAGATTTAACCAAATGATTGTTCTCATCAACGATATAGATTGATGTACCCCGAATAGGGAACCCTATTCCAGGGGGGGCATTTGCAGACGGAATTCTGTAGCATGTTGACCATACAGTAGTCTCCGTGGGGCCATACATATTCCACACTTGGTCACTACACGCTAACATTTCACCGAGAAGGTCACGAGGAAAAGCCTCTCCGCCCACTAAGATTTTTAGTGGCAAAGCGGGTCGCCATCCACCCACCAAAACAAGCCGCCACGTCGCAGGCGTTGCCTGCATCATCGAGATATAACAATCATCAATTAAACGCTGGAGATCTACTAAAGAGCGCGCCTCGTCAGTTGAGGCAATAACAACCTGTGCTCCGACCAACAGCGGTAGAAACAGCTCTAAAACATGAATATCAAAGGATATCGTTGTAGTCGCCAAAAGACGATCAGTCGACGTCATGCCCGGCGATGACTTCATGGAAATTAAAAAATTGGCTACATTACCATTAGATATCATCACCCCTTTTGGGGCACCGGTAGAGCCAGAAGTATAGATAAGGTAAGCAAGTGCGTCGCTAGACCGCGGTACAGGCTCATAACGATGTGAATTACCTGAGCTCAACTTCTTTACCGAAAGAGTTGTTACTCCGCCAAGTGATTCGCTGTCACTCTCACAGACGACCAATTTTACCCCGGAGTCTTTGATGATGTATTCGCGACGACTCAGAGGGTAGGCTGGATCCACAGGAACATAAGCCGCCCCCACAGACCAAACAGCCAGCAGCAAAGGTAATATATCGATGGTGCGCTCGATGCTAACGCCCACAAGGTCGCCAACACCAACACCTGCAACGCCTAAGTTGTGGGCCATTACGCCCACTTTAACCGCTAAATCTGCATAGCAAAGCTCGCCATCAACCGCTAAAACGGCACTGGAATTGGGGCTTGCATCAACCCAATACTGAACAACATCTAAAAAGCTTTGCTCTCCAGATGAGTACATAGTCAATAATTCTTCAAAACTCGCCATACGGCACGCCTGTAATACATCTACATTTACAATAGCAGGTACCCCTAGACTTCCAAGAGGGCCATGCCTATTATTATCATCACTCTATTTAGACCTTACCCAAATAAGCACCTCAATGCTTATTTATCAATCAGGACCACCATTTCATGCAGTTTGCCAAAAGTACTATTCTCAATGTAACTTTCGACAACATCACTCAAGCAGAATTACTTGAAAACCTCACAGAAGGGGTCGTCGTCACACCCAATATAGACCACTTAATGAAACTCCAAAAGGACAAATCCTTTTACGACTGCTACCAACAAGCCGATTTTACGGTATGCGATAGCCGAATAATTTATGCCCTAAGCCGTTTACTATTCGCTAAAACCGCACTTAAAGAGCAAATTACCGGCTCAGATTTTTTCCCCGCTTTTTGCCAACACCATAAACATAATGAATCAATGGGTATATTTCTACTGGGTGGAACTGAAACCTCTGTAATTCAAGCCAAAGAAAACATCAATCAGCGCGCTTCACGTCAAATTGTTGTTGGCGCGTATTCTCCACCCTTTGGATTTGAACACAGCGAGGAAGAAAACAATAAAATCATTGCACTTATTAACGACAGTAACGCAACGACTCTAGCCATTGGTCTTGGCGCCCCAAAGCAAGAAAAGTGGCTTTTCGAACACAAACCCTCACTCCGCAATGTTAAAATTCACCTCGCTATTGGCGCCACTATAGAGTTTGAGGCCGGCAATTTAAAGCGAGCACCAAAATGGATGACTAAAACAGGGACTGAGTGGATCTATCGAATGCTCCAAGAACCTAAAAGACTAGTTAAACGATACCTATTAGAAGACATGCCATTCTTCATACTTATATTGAAACAAAAAATAGGGCTATACCGCAATCCTTGGAGCAATAAGTAATATTATTAACATGCACCTTTTGTAATTATTTATATTCCACAAGGTGCATATCCTTTCCAAATTTTAATTTATACCAAGCCTTAATCACGCCTAGCAATTGAGGCGCTTTACCCAGAATCGTGAATGAAGCATAAACAGGAGCTATGCCCTGCCGCAGACCTTGAGTATTCATGTAACGCAAAACCTTAATCGACTGCAAAACAAGGCACAGCAGCACTGTAATAACCGGAAGAATACTCAGCAACAATAAACTAAGTAACACTCCAAAAAGCGGAACACTACCCCAAAATAAGATACTCCGCACCTCTTTACGGCGAAAACGCTCATCTTCACACCCACCATGCGCATAGTAGCCTAAATAATAGGCGTGCCCACTTCGCTCAGATCTTTTCCACCACTGTCCAAAGCGAGTCATAGCTGCATCATGAAGTGTCATTTCAGAACCTATTCTCAGAATTTTATAACCGGCACGGCGCAGACGAAAACAAAGCTCCGGCTCTTCACCGGCAATGAAAGAACCATCAAAACCGCCAACAAAGCGAAATGCTTTAGCACTATAAATGGCATCTCCGCCACAAGCCTTAGCCTCTCCCACAGGCGTATTCCACTCAATGTCGCACATTTGATTGTAAACCGTACTCGAAGGGTATCGCTCACGCCTTCGACCACACACCACTGCCACATCAGGTTCAGAAGCAATACTCGCCAGACCATCCTCGAACCAATTCGGTGTGATTTCACAGTCGCCATCCACAAACATGACAAACTCAAGACCCTCAACCATAGAGTCCAAGTAGCGAAAACCTTCATTGCGTGCGCGCGCAGCGGTAAAAGGTTTATTCAGATCGAGCTCGACAACCTTTACTCCCAACTTGCGTGACTGGACCACACTATCATCAGTTGATCCGGAATCTACGTAGACGCAAGGCATGCCCCCCAGAGACTTTAAGCACCGAACTAACCTAGCACCTTCGTTGCGACCTATAACTACGACTCCACAAACCATACAACCCCACAAGAAACACATTAAAACAATAAGAATGAACAACTGACAATCTCAACATAAACAGGCCTTAACATGCTATTTAACAGCAGAAAACCTGCGCGCTAAAGTAGGCAAGCCAAAGGTATTTATTACGATCACGTCCAGAAACTACTATATACTTTACAGATGAGAGCCCAATAAGCACCACACCCAAATTTAGCCCGCAGATTACAGCGACACTATAGCAGAGCACCTCAATGCCTAACTTTTTCGCTTACGCAATGATGGCCGGTTGGCCCCTACTAGCCACAATTATCTACAGAAAATACGGCGTTGAACGCGCAGCCATATTAGTGTTTATCGTCCCCTACCTGTTATTACCAGAAAAAACAATGATCGATCTACCATTGCTCCCAGGCATTACTAAATCGATAATGATTGGGCTAACTGCATATTTTTTATTAAAGAAACACATAAAAAACAACCCATTCTTCAGCGATTCACAACCCATTAAATTTCTATTAATTTTAGGCTTTTTATCGCCGATCATCACCGTTATAAACAACACAGAAAGCCTATCATTCATATCCAGCGTGATACCCGGAATAACTTGGTGGGACAGCGTCACTTACTTATTGCGCTACTTTTCGCTCGTCTACGCACCGTTTATTATTGGATACTATTTACTCAACACCCAATCAAGCCAAAGAAACATCCTCCTTCTCCTTAGTGGCGCCGGCCTGGTTTACTTCATCCCCATACTATGGGAAGTAAGGATGTCCCCTCAGCTACACGCTGACATATACGGCTTTTTTCCTCACGACTTTAAACAGCAGGTTAGGCAGGGCGGATTTAGGCCGGTTGTTTTTTTAGGCCACGGATTGGTTGTTAGCGCCTTCATGAT
>NZ_CEXWTU010000192.1:0-9943 GCF_982758155.1 Marinagarivorans sp.
GACCACGACTTGAATAAAGGTAGCTACGATCAGTGCCACGGTTGCCGTCACCCCATTACGGAAGACGACAAGCGCTCGCCCAAATATATGAAAGGCGTAGCCTGCCCACGTTGTTTTGATGATCAAACCCCCGATCAGCGCGCCCGCTTTGCCGAGCGCCAAAAACAAATGGAGCTAGCGAAAGTGCGTAACCAAGACCATATAGGCGCCGCGCCGCCAGAACGCCAGAATCCAAAAGCGGCAGCCGCCGCCTCCTCCTCCGAATAAGGGCCAAGCAAACAGTATTCGTGGATAAACTATTATAGCCTCGCCCCTAAACCTATCTGGTAAACTCGCGCTTTTTGTTTGAGGAGTGTTGAAATATGGTCGGATACCGCTTTAGGCTTAGGGCGCTTGCGATTATTTTAGCGGCGAGTTTGGCTGGCTGTGCAAGCCAGCCATTAACAGAGCAGCAGCGCTACCAAAAACTACAAGAAGGCTGGACCTATCGCGCTTACCGTAAAGTGTCGAAAGAAAGCTTAAACCCCCTGATCAAAACCTATAATCACGAGCGCCTTAAAGCCGGCCGCAGTACCGTGGATGAAAGCTTTGCTCATGCACTGGTGGGGTTCTCTTGGTCGCTGGCGTTAAAGCCCGACTTTGCCTTGGCTGAAGCGCAATTGTCGGAGCGCAAAGCCGATGACGTTCGGGAACGCTACCTTGCCCATACCACTCGCTCAATTGCGTTTTACCAAAAAGATTGGCGCCAGCTCGCCAGCAGCGAATCTCTCTTTGCCAAACAATTATTGGCGGATAATAATCTTACCGAAGACTATGACAAGAAGCAGGCCATTGCGCAGCTTATTGTGGGTTCGCTGGCCGTGATGGAAGGCGATGCCGGTGTGGCGCGCTCCAGCTTTATGACTGTGGGTACTTATTTAGACAAACCCTGGCTGCCCACGTTGGCGCAATCGGCGGCGTATATTTACAGTAATAAATGGACAGAGTCTGCACGGTTATTAAAAAGCTTGCTGCAAGAGGGGAATTTCCCCGAACAAGAGCGTGCCTTTATCAGCGATTTGGCGCAAGGTGCCGAGCGGCAAGATCACAACATCAAAAACTCTATTGGGCGTTACTTAAAACAAGAGTTTATGCAGTCGTTTAATCAGGATGACGATGGCTTCCTTGCTGAAATTGAAGCCTACATGAGAAAGGTCAAACTTAAATGAGGGCTCTGCTGTGCTGCGTTATCTTATTCAGTTTTCCGTTAACGGTTAATGCTGGCTGGCTCGATAAAATCGCCGATATCATTAAAGAGGTTAGCGATAGTGACGCGGTTGAAAACAGCCCGTCGGCGGCATCACTTATTGAGGTGAAAAATGCCGATGCAAAGCTGCCCGCACACTGGCAAACCTTTTGGTTGGACGAACCCGTTTTTAACGGCCGTATTTTTTTAGCTACCGCCGGCAAGGCAGACGACCCAGTTTTATTGTTGATACACGGCTTGGGTAATAACGGCTTACGCGATTGGCTACCTGTTGTGCCCTTGCTCGAAAAACATTTTCGTATAGTGATGATTGATTTACCGGGTTTTGGTTTATCTGCACCACCTAAAGCCAAGCTCTCGCCGACCTATTACGCCGACCTATTACATTTTATAAAGCCCTATTTTTCCCCCGCGCCTATAACCGTGGTTGGGCATTCCTTGGGTGGCGCGGTAAGCTTACGTTATGCGCATCAATACCCCGCAGATATTAAGCAGCTAGGGCTAATTGATGCCGCGGGTATTTTGCATCGCACGGCCGTTATTAAACACAGTGCAACAGGGCGTATAGCCACCGATCAAGGAATGGTTTCTGAAGGGTTATTAGAGTATGCCGTAGGCGCCCAAGACCTGGGCAATGCCATGATCGAAAAAATAGTGAACTTACCCGACCCCACGGTATGGTTAGGTAAAAGCGAGACCGCATGGAGCATTGCCTTGGGTGCGTATCCAAATATCAATGCAGCGATGAGTTTAGTGGGCGAAAACTTTGCCTCGGCGGCTTTTGAGGTATCTATGCCGGTTGCCATCTTGTGGGGCGCTCGCGATCCTATTGCGCCTTTACGCACCGCGGAAATATTATCCAGTACGCTGCCCGCAAACCATTTAACCGTACTAGATGACGCTAAACACATGCCAATGGCAAGTCATACTACGGCTGTTAGCCAGTGGTTTCTGCAAGCCTTTACTCAGCCAGATTTTTGGATTAATAGCCCTATTAACGACAAGAATAAGCCGCAGGCCGTAGCGCAAGATGCGCACTGTGAAAGTAACGCCGGGCAGATTTTTACGGGTGTCTATAAAACGATTTATGTAAATAACTGTACAGCCGTATTGTTACAAAATGTTATTGCCGAAAAAATCGTATTGCGTGATTCAGTGGTTGAAATTAACAACAGCTATATTAGTGGGGCTACCGTTGCCATGGATATGAAAGATTCTGTTGCGTTAATCACTGGTGGTGAAATTGCGGGCGAGATACATTTAAAGAGTACCCGCCTCGATATTGCCGGCACTCAGTTAGTCACCCAGTTACCCTTTGTGGTTATGGCAGAGTCTCGCATTGTCGCTTCTATTTGCCGTATTGGGCAGCAGCGTTATTTACATGGCGATATTTTACTGAAAGAGCAGCGTTTTTAAATTTTTATTTTTAATTTAGGCCGCGATAACGTTGCCTAACTTGTTTGATTTCCCCCTTTGCCGGAGACACCGGCCAGGAGACTATAATGATCCGAATTAACGAATTACCCTTACCGCTAGACCATGCGCCCGAGGCTTTATCCGCGGCTATTCTTAAGCGGTTGAATATTGCTAAAGAAGCTTTAATCGATTTTACGGTATTTAAGCGCAGCTACGATGCCCGCAAAAAAAATACTGAAATCACCTTTGTGTATATTGTGGACGTGAACGTACACAATGCGGCTGCGGTACTGGCGGCCCATGAAGATGATCGGCATATTGTCCCCTCACCCGATACAGCCTATTACCCCGTAGCGCAAGCACCAAGCGATTTAATCGAGCGCCCGATTGTGATTGGTTTTGGTCCCTGTGGTTTATTTGCCGCACTGGCACTGGCACAAATGGGCTTTAAACCGATTGTTTTAGAGCGCGGGCCTGAGGTGCGCCAACGCACCAAAGATACCTGGGATTTATGGCGTAACAAAAAACTGTCACCAGAATCGAATGTACAATTTGGTGAGGGTGGCGCAGGGCTTTTTTCCGACGGGAAGTTGTATAGTCAAATAAAAGATCCTAAATTTTATGGCCGCAAGGTGATGCATGAATTCGTAAAAGCCGGCGCACCAAAAGAAATAATGTTCGTTAGCAAGCCCCATATCGGCACATTTCGCTTAACGGGTGTTGTGGCCAGCATGCGCGAAGAGATTAAAAGCTTGGGTGGTGAAGTACGTTTTGATGCGCGTGTGAGCGACTTATTTATCGAAAATAATCGCGTCACTGGTGTGCAGTTAGATAATGGCGAGCAGCTGCAAAGCCGTTATGTAGTTTTGGCGCTAGGCCATAGCGCGCGTGATACTTTTCGCATGTTGCACAAACGCGGCGTTTATGTCGAGGCTAAACCCTTTGCCATTGGTTTTCGCGTAGAGCATCCGCAATCGATTATTGATAAAGCGCGGCTGGGTAAATACGCGGGCCATCCAGAATTGGGCGCAGCCGATTATAAATTAGTACACCATGCAAAAAATGGTCGTGCGGTTTACAGTTTTTGTATGTGCCCTGGCGGTACCGTTGTGGCTGCAACATCGGAACCCGGCCGTGTGGTAACTAACGGCATGAGCCAATATTCACGCAACGAGCGCAATGCCAATGCGGGAATAGTGGTAGGTATAAACCCAGAAGAAGATTTCCCTGGCGGGCCACTTGCGGGGGTAGAATTTCAAGAGCAATTAGAAAGCCGCGCTTACGAGCTTGGCGGTAAAGATTATTGTGCACCGGGGCAGTTGGTCGGCGATTTTATTCGACAAAAACCTTCGCAGGAATGGGGCGAGGTGGTGCCCTCGTATAAGCCGGGCGTAAAGCTGGGTGATTTATCGTTGGCATTACCCGATTACGTGATTGAAGCCATTCGCGAAGCTTTGCCGGCTTTTGGTAAAAAAATACGCGGCTTCGATCGCAGCGATGCCATTTTAACCGGTATAGAAACACGCACCTCTTCCCCTATCCGCATTAAACGCGACCACACTAATTTACAAAGTATTAATACGCAGGGTTTATACCCCGCCGGTGAGGGCGCCGGTTATGCTGGGGGTATTTTATCCGCCGGTGTCGATGGTATTAAAGTGGCCGAGGCGCTGGCTTTGGCTATGGTGGCGGATGCTAAATAAATTTTCCCAGCCCCTTTGCTTTGGTAGACGTGTGCTTATTTATACCGCGAAATAATACGTCCCTGCCAAAGCCTGTAAGCTTTGTACAAGCATGCTGTTTGTGAAGGCCCGGTAGTAAATGCCGACCCTTGTATCAGAGTGCGGATCATTATTGGTAGAGGGTTTGAGGGCGTTAGGGGCGGGGCAATAATAGTTTGTCCAATTAGACGAAGGCACCTGCTTTCTCAGCAAGGCGCTCGAAGGGGCGCATGCCGGGGCATGTAACGCTTTGAGCAACGCTGCTGAGGGAGCAGAAGGCAAGTATTATTGGATAAAGTATTTTTTCCTCGGCCCTTAAATAAAAATACCCCGTCGTTGGGCATAGCGTCGTTACGACGGGGGTTATAATATTATGTGATCACAAGGCGTTAAATATGGCAATTAATCTGAAGGAAGTTGATGGAGTAAAAATTAATGCAAAGCATAAAGCAACCTGCCATTGTGGCACGGTAGAAATCGAGCTTGATTTACCTGATGGCCTAATTGATATTAGACGCTGTGATTGTTCTATGTGCCGAAGAAGGGGGGCAATAGTTGCATCGGTACCTCTTGCAGGAATTAATATTTTGAAAGGTGCTGGCGATTTAAAGTTATATCAGTTTAATACAAAAACGGCTAAGCACTTTTTCTGCGGTAACTGTGGTATTTACACCCACCACCAACGAAGATCAAATCCAACCCAGTACGGGTTTAATGTTTCATGTTTAGAGGGCATCAACCCACTAAAAATTGATGGCATCCCAACTTATGATGGCGTTAATCATCCAACAGATCGCGTGAATTAACAGGCGTACGTACTAAGTTTTAAACAAACAACGGGTAAATTTGATTTTTTTATAGTGAGTGTCCTTTTTGGTCTTGGTTTTTTTGGGGTGGCTGAAGGCTGGATGGCGATGGTGGTGCGGGTAAATTATTTCTAGGCACGCTCAAGCCAACGGTAACTGCTCCTAGACATTGTGCTCCATCTTATTTCCTACATTACGCTACTAACGTATATCCATATACGGATCCAATGTCCAATAAGGGGCTTCCTTGCCCCGATGCGGTGCTCTTATATGCGTCATCCCTGTCACGCACCATGAGCGCTCTGCATCTGATCCCGGTAGTAAAATATCAAGCCGTCCCTCTTTGTGTAGTACAGCGGTGCCGGCATGAACCTCTGGGGCAAGCTGTGAATACTTCCCTGTAAGCTCTGCATAAACATCCTGTTTATGACGGCCCCAGAGATTCATGCCGACCCCTGTTTCTGAGTATTTGATAGTTGCTTGCAATATTAAGAAACCCAAAACACAAACTTACTCTCATCAGGCTAGGGGGCTAAGGCTGTATAGTTGAGGTAGGTGCCGATAAATGCCTAGATATGGATACTGGCTTGATGCCGGTAGATGTCTATATTTAGTAATTTAGGTATAGTTGTAGGCAGTTTGGTCTATATGTAGGCATCTTCCTATATGTGACCATGAGCGTGAATCAAATGTTAAGTTTTAATTATGCATCGAACTATTTTTCTTATTTTATTCGTCTCTGGAATGGCAATGGCTGAAAACGTTGAAGTAATGGATGTGGAGACTGGAAATGTATCGGTAGTCTCTTCCGATAAAATTGGGCCGGGAATGGTGCGAATCAGCTACGAAGGGAAGGAGTATTGGGCAGACAGCGCTCAGCTTCAGCAAAACGAATATCAGCATGATCCATTCGAAGGCGAAATGCGGGTGCGTATAGAGTCCATAATGAATAATCTATCGGAAGTGTACTCGCTAACATATGACGAGTGGGAGGATGGCTTCAGGAGAGATCAAAATCCCCAAAATGAAATAGCTATCTGGGAGCGTATTGTCTCTGTATATCAAAGCTATTCGAAAAGCAGTTCAGGCTTGGCGTTAAAGAAAGAAATTTACTCCGTTGTAGTAACATGCTCTTTTAGCGAGCCCGAGCAAGTGTTGGGCCAAGTTTCGCTTGAGGTTCTATCAGAAACGAAAGCTACAGAGATTATAAATGCGTATTACACAAGAACTTAACAAATTGCTCCATTTGACGCAGCTGTCTACGCTCCTTTTTGTGTATGGCCCTCGGCCATTATTGCACAAAATTCCACTACAACCGCTGCGCAAATGAGCAAGGCGTTAAGTTTCTTATCCGTATGATCCTATTTAATGAAGAAATTATCAAAGAATTGAATGGCTACTTTTCCAAAGGCGACGAGTATGTTGAATCAATCAGGCTATCTTCCTATGGATTTCACATAGATTTTATAAATATTAATATCACATGTGAAGAAAGGGTCTTCGCTTCAATTAGAGGGCGGCAATACGAATGGGACGATGCTCCGAATGGTGCTCCGTGGGGGTTGCTTGGGCGTCAGATAGCTAAAGAGGCGAAATTGGTTTCCCCCAGCAGGCTTAGGGTTTTACTCAACGAAGATGACTATATCGAATTTGAGACAGTAGAAGGTGGGTATGAGTCAGTTATCATAAAATTTCCAGAATCCGACGAAACACTCAATTGGGAAATTTTCTAAAACTTAACAAGGCGCTCATGCCGACAGCTTTGTAGCGCGGCGTTGGGCGAAAAATAATCGGGGAAATATGAGTCTCTACATAGAACTAGTAGCAGCACTGACAAGAGCGATTACAGGGTCTCTTTATACAGACGACCAGATTAAATCGATAACTAAAGGTGCTACCGGGAAATATCTCAAGGAATTTTTCCCCGAAACCAAGGATGATCTTGATTCTAAAAATAGAGCTGACTCTGCCCGCAACCATATCGAAGCAGCTTCAACAATTATCCGCGATATGCAAGAAGACCTAGAAGCTCAAGATAAGCAGCTAAGCACACTTCTAGAAACCATTACTGAGAAGAAGAAATTAGCTGATCGGTATCAAACACTTGCCGATACAAACAAGGAGGCGTTCGATGCTTTTCGCATTGAAATGGAAGAGGCTCTTCGAAAAGAATTAGTAGAACAAACTAATACAGGGAAGCGAATCAGGCAGTTAGCAACCGGTATTATATGGTTAATCACGTTAATAGCTGGCGCGGCTCTAAGTACTTATTTTAAAGAGCTTCTTGCTTGGGTAGGTATCGCCTAACAAAGCTATTAAAAATCGTTCCGGCCAAAAAAGCGGCCTCCACTGGACGCGCTAACGCGCGCCTTTTATAGCGGCGTTAGCACTCGCGGGCACTACAGATCGATATTTGTCATATTTGGGAGAGTATTAATTGCTATTAGAAATTGGCATTGGTGATGCGTATGGCGCAGGTTTCGAGTTTTCACCAAAAGAGAAAGTCGAAGCTCACAATGACTTAACTAAATATCATGAGCACGAATTGGGCATTCAAGCAGGCAATTACACTGACGATACGCAGATGTCTCTTGCAATAGCAGAAATGATAATTGGTAAAACGGATTGGACGAGCGAAAATCTAGCAAATAAGTTTGTTGAGTGTTTCAAGCGTGATGAACGCCAAGGGTACTCTAAGGGCTTTTATGCCTTTCTAAGATCCATTGATAGTGGAGAAGAGTTCCTCGAAAAAATGAAGCCGTATAGTACAAGAAATGGTGCAGCAATGAGATCTGCACCTTTAGGCTATATAGGCGATATTGACAATTTACTAAGTATGGCTGCATTGCAGGCTTCATTGACCCATGATACTGAAATAGGTCTAAGGTCGTCACAGGCAGTGGCTTTGGCCTCACATTATGCTGTATATAATTTGGGTAAAAAAGAGAATTTAACGGAGTTTGTATCACAATACTCAAAATTCACATGGCGTGACGATTGGTCTGCACCTGTTGCTTGTTGTGGCGAAGAGACTGTAAATGCGTTATTAACAGTTCTTAAAGATTCCGAAACGCTAAAAGAAGTTCTAATTAAAAGTGTATCGTTTTGTGGTGATGTCGATACAGTCGCTGCGGTTGGTTTAGGAATCGCTAGTTTAAGCCATGAATACGACCCAGGATTGCCAGGTTTTCTATTCTCTGAACTAGAAAATGATGTATATGGTAAGGATTACCTTGCAACCATCGGGCGACAATTAAATGAAACTAAACAGTGCTAACAAACGTGTCATGTCGGAACTCATTTCTAACGCTTCGCGTTTCCACTTCGTCCGTATACACGGGCGTTATGTAAAGGAAATATATGAGTTCTTGGCGTAGAAAAGCTCTGGAATTTTTACCTCAATTTAGAGCTGAGATAGAAAAGGCTGATACCGCTTCATACCTTTGGGTAGATATATCATCTGAATTTCGGAATGCGGTTGATGCCGGTGATTCGGAGTTTGTAGGTGGCACTTTGAAATATTTAATTTGGTCATTTAGTCACGAAGCCGGAATGGAGTCACAGCAGGCGGTGAATTGTGGTTTTCTAGAAGGCATTACTGACAATAAACAACACTGGAAATATTTTTCAAAGTGGTTTTCCCAAAGCCAATTCTTGCAATATAAAGGTTCCTTTCAATATGCATTATCCGATAAGGAGTTTACTGAATTGGAAAATCAATTTTATAGGAGATAGGGTTTGACTAGTGCCTGTCCTTGCTCATGAAATACTAAGGAAGCTATGACTATCACATTACGATCAATCGGATTATTCGGAATTCTCCTTTTTGGAGTTTTATTCTCTGTAACATTCGTATTGCCCGAAACAATTGAAAAATCCGCAAAAGGGTTCGTTAAATACCAGATTGAAGAAGAGGTGCGAGAAAAGCAGCAGCTTCTAAGTGAATCTAGCGTCGCAAGTAAAGCGATAAGTATTGCTAAAAATCTTGGAGTGGAATCAGAAATTAAAAGGAACCTCGATAATAACTTACCTGAAAAAATCGCTAGCGTTATCGCATCCATGTGTGGCTATGATTGCGAGCGAAAAAAAGCATTAACCCAGTCAATTTCATCCGGTTTCTTAGATCGTATTAAGAGCATTAATATCGCCCAAGACACCCTAGGTGACCTCGTAAAGGGAAAGTACATTGAAATTGTTAGAAACTTGAAGCTTGATCTTCGTATATTCCTCGGGTCAAACTTCTTAATGTTTTTAATTCTAGTAATCGTATTTTTAGCCAAACCGAGAGCGATTGCGCACTTATTTGTGCCTGGAGTACTTTTGCTTACAGCTACCATTCTGGCATCAGCTATATACATATTTGGCCAAGATTGGTTCTACACCATTCTATATAATGACTATATGGGGTTTGGGTACTTGGCTTATATAGCGGTGATATTTGGTGTATTGGTAGACATAGCGCTCAATAAAGCTAGAGCCACAACTGAGATAATAAACGGTATAGCCAATGCCGTAGGCTCGGCATTCTCGGTGCTTCCGTGCTAGCCGCATTTGACAAACGCTTGCAGTCTGACGCTAAACCCAAACCCAAACCCAAACCTACTTAGCTTTTGTAAAACCGTTGAGGTTCTTTACATGCAAAAAAATCCAATTTCCCTGCAACTGAGGCCGCTGTTAGGCGCCTACAATCAATTTAGAATGGCGCCCTAATAACTTTCGTATTAAATAAACAATCAGCATGCATAGTATTATTT
>NZ_CEXWTU010000193.1:0-9617 GCF_982758155.1 Marinagarivorans sp.
TGCAATAGCCAGCTATTACGCCATATTTTCGCCTCGTCAAGCAAGCACCCAAAAATCCAAATTCCAGCAACTTATTCCGTGCACGCCCCTAAGCGCCTTAATCGAGGTGAAAAATTTCTATGCCACCCTCTTGTTAATGCCGCCTTTCTCTTATTATTTAAAATTCCTGTCACCAAATACCCTATTCTGGCTGGCGTCATCATTGTGTTTTTTCTTCAATTTCGCTGCTTCTTCGGCACTGTGGACGCTGTAATACCGTGTAATGTGATATTGCATTTCTTCTGCGTACTATTGCGCAACGCAAACGGAAATGCCCCTCCCTAAATCCTAATGGATCGCCTGTTAATAGTGCTGGTGATTCATCGGGCGGTTTATAGCAAGCGCTGCATTTATTTTTCTTACCCATACTCGGTTATATGTTTCATCGAAATACCTCTGGAGGTATCTGGGGGACATAAACGTTTTTAATGTAGGTAGAAGGTCTATGAGTGAATTAGATAAAATGTCTGACGACGTTAAACAGTTAAGTGGTTCAGTTGATCAGCTGGAGCAAAGCATTCGCGCTTCTCGTGGTGGGTGTCCTATAAATCATGGTGCGAGCACTACACCGTTCCCCGATATTACAACGCCTATTCTTCGTTCCGATGGTGGCGAGTGTAGCCCAGAGATATTAGCTAAACTTGGCCCTTTGGCCGCATTAATCGGAACGTGGGCGAGCACAAAAACAACCGGTTTTTGTGTGATGCCACTACCAGAGGCGACAGCGCCGAATAAGTTTATTCTAAAAAACTTTTCATATTTTGAAGAAATCACCTTTAGCGCTTTGGCTGGAAAAGTGGCAAATCGCGGCGGTACGTACGAACAAGATTCATATACGCTATTTTACGAGCAGCGTGTATTTTTCTCGGGCCCGTCTCAGGAAAATCAATTAGTCCATGCTGAAAATGGCACGTGGTTGCACTTACTCACGGCACCACAGCTACAAGGCCCCGTTGGTGGAGCTCCAATACCAACCCCGCCAGCCCCGTTACCTATCCCAGAGCAAGATCCTGAGCTTACTATCGTTAAGCAGGTTTCGATTCCCCATGGGAATTCTATGTTGGCGACCGGTAATGTTGTTCGCACCGACGGCCCGCCAACGATTCCTGTAGTGAGTTGTTTACCGATCAATGCCCCAGAATCATATAACGCGGCTTATGGTTCGAATACGCCATCAAATCCGAATGTTAATCCGAATATTGTATTAGAAGAGGCGCTCAAAAATAGCCCGGCAGTGCATCAAACTTTTACCTTTGATGTGGATTCAAACCGCAGTGGTGGCATTGCAAATATTCCCTTCATTAAACAGCATGCGGATGTTACGCAGTTTACCAACCAAATGTGGCTAGAGCAGTTAGTGACAGGTGAGTGGCAAATGCAGTATTCGCAAAACGTTAGTTTAACCTTCCCAAGTACGCAGGGGAGCGAAAAAATTGTATTCCCCCACATATTGGCGAACACACTTAGACGGGTTCGGTAATCGATCTGCTGCGGATAATTTTTAATATTACCCGTGGCGTTGCCATGCTTTCTTACGCCTTAGGTCAGACTAAGGGGGGCAATATTGATTCATTTAAAGGTTGATATCGACATCCTTACCTTCGTGCTCAACGGCCTCGGTAAGAAAGTCGATCGCTTCACCTAATGAATAAATTATTTCGTCTCCCCCCTAAATCGCTAAGTTTTCCGTTAGTGAGGTGGATTCTTTGGTGTAGAAAATTTCTGTGTTTATTTGATTTAAGAAGTTTGACGGTTTTTTGTATTTCTTATGAAAAATAAAAATAGAAAAAATTCACCGTATACACCGGTATGCGGTCAACTATATGAAGGAAAGTACAATGAGTGATAACGAGATTAAGCAGTTAAAGGTAGAAATTACCGAATTGACATCCAAGATCAAAGAGTTGGAGGATTTAGTTCAAGGGACTGATGGCGTTAAAAAATGCGAGGCTTGCGTAACAACATTGTGTATGCCGTGTACACCGTGCGCACCATGTACCTTATGTTACCCCTGTATTGTTAGCCTTTGCGCTACGCCACCTACAACGTTGTGCACCCCTTGTATTGTAAGTTTTTGTGCTACACCGCCCACAACATTGTGTAACCCTTGCATTGTTAACTTTTGTGCCGCACCACCGACTACGTTATGCAATCCTTGCATCGTTAACTTTTGTGCAACACCGCCGACTACGTTATGTAATCCGTGCATAGTGAATTTTTGCGCTACGCCGCCTACAACGTTATGTGTCCCTTGTATTGTCAATTTTTGTGCCGCGCCACAACCCGGTAATGTTGTATGTGCCGTTTGTGACCCTTCTTCGCAAGGGGTTGTTAAGTGTGCCCAGTGTGTATATACGCAGTGCGCGCAATGCTACCCCACACCGCAGTGTGCACCTTGTGTGGTTTTTTGTGCACAGTGCGACCCGGCAGCAACGCATTATGCACCTACACCTTGCGCACCTTGTAATACGCCTGTGTGTTGTGCGCAGTGTGTACCGACGGGGCCGCTGTGTTGTGTTCAGTGTTCACAGTCAGGCCCTTACTGTTGTGCGCAAACGGCGCAAAGCGGTCCCTTGTGTTGTACGCAATGCCAACCGTCTTGGCCACCCACTCAATTATGTGTAACCTGTGATCCATGTCGGCCGCCGGTGTATTACTGTGCATTGAGTGCTACAGGTAGTTAATGTTTTATTAAGTACCCCAAAACGGTGTTTTGGGGTTTTTCTTGTTTTAAAAGGCTAACCTCATTATGAAAAAACTTCGATTAACACCGGCAGCCATTGTTACGCCCAACGCGAATGGTATTTTGCTACAGTCGGACCTTGGTGCTTTTCAATTGCATGGCAGCGATATTAGTGACTTTGTAAGCCGTGTAATACCTATGCTGGATGAGGCTACCCATGATGAAAATGCTATTTGTGAAGAATTAGCGGAATACGATAATAGTAGTATTAAAGATATTTTAACGTTACTCGCAGTGAAAGGCCTTATTGAGGAGGTGCTTGAAACCGAAGCCTTCCATCCGCCTTGGCAAGCGCATTCACGTTTTATATCGGCGTGGCCTGCGACAAATAAAAAACCGGCAAGCCAGTTATCGGAACAAAAAATTCTAGTGATTGGTTTAGAGCCTTGGTCGGCTAAGATGGTCGACGAGCTAGCCAATAGTGGTGTGGGCACCATTCATATTCTAGACAGTGAAGTATTGAGCATTGATGATGTTTTATGTCATCGTCCTTATGGAGAGCAATCTATAGGGTTACCGCGGGCGCAAGTATTGTGCAGCGTGCTTGAGCGCGAAGCCCCGTGGTCCAACGTTAGCCACGAGGCATTAGCTTTAAATACAGACGAATCTTTATCACTAACGTGCACCCATGATTGGGATTTGGTGATTGTTACCTTGGCGCCAGAAGCACAATATTGGCTTTCTAAAGTGTCTCAGTTTGTGCACCAGCAAGGCTTAAAAACACTTTATGGCTGCCTTGATGGTTTAGAAAGTTGGCTTGGTCCTGTTGTCGATTCGCAAGGGGATGGATGTTGGAACTGTCTGCGTTTACGCCGCCTAGGCAGCGATAAACAACCTGAAATGGCCCATCTTTTAGAGAGAAGTGCATTCGATAGTCAATCGACACGACGTGCACGCAGTATGCTCAGTTCTATGGCCGTATTGACCGGACAGCAATTAGCGCTGGAGGCGACCAAATTATTATTGGCCTTTACCGAATCCGATTTATACGGAAAAGTATTTGTTCAAAACTTGGTAACGCATGAGAGTAATCATCATAAAATTATTCCAGTACCGTGGTGTGACACTTGCGGTTATGCGCATCCCACCAACAAAGCCGCAAATGATAATACCGACGACGCGCAAAAGCCTGCTCATTATGCAGCGATGAGTGCCGTAGCGGCGTACACGCCCAATACACAAAATCCTTTAAATACCGTCAAAAGTATCGATGAGCTTAAAGCGTTATTTGCCGGTTGGATTGACCCTAAAATGGGTGTCATCAAAAAATTCACAGGGCATTTAAGCGACTTGCCGGAGTTCCCCCGCACAGCATCGGCGAACTTATCGTCATATACCGCAGGAAGTTACGATCCACGCAACCAAGGGCAGGTAGGCTCCGGAAAAGGCTTAGATGAAATATCCGCACATATTAGTGCTATTGGCGAAGCGATAGAACGCTATTCCGCCGCACGTTACCATGTGGGAAATTTAAAATATGCGGCTATTAATCAATTACACGGTGAATATGTTGACCCGGACACTTTAGTTTTGTATTCGCAGAAACAGTACGCAAGTACGAACTTTCCTTTTTCTAAGTGGAAGAAAAAACAAAAAATTCATTGGGCCAAAGGCACCTGGTTGGGAACGGATAGAGAGGTTTCTGTGCCGGCATTAATGACCTATTTTAATTTTAAATGTCCCTATGAAGAGCAATTCAGCCAAGTGTCTTCTAATGGCTTAGCTGCAGGGCAAACACATGAGGATGCGGCAATTCGTGCAACTTATGAATTGATCGAACGTGATGCCATGATGTTGACGTGGTATGCGCAGTTGCCGTGTCAACGATTACAGATCGACTCCCATTACACGGGCAAAATGCGAATACTGATTGATAGCCTACAAGATAAAGGCGTTGCGCTAGAGCTGTACGTGCTTGATGTGGGTCTACATGTGCCCACTGTGGTGTGCTTAGCTTTTGGCGATGGTATTACAACGCCGGCGGCTTCAGTATCATTAGCAACACATGGCGATATACATGTTGCGATGCAAAAAGCGTTGCTCGAGCAAGGGCATGTTATGCCTTATTTATGTTATTTAATGGCATCTAACCGTACGCGCCTACAAAGCGTCGCGGATGTAAGATCGTTAGAAGATCATGCCGCCTATTATTTTTCACCGAATCATTTATCCGCGTTCGATTTTATGCGACAACCACAATCTGAAGCTATGCCAATTTCGCAGTGGTCTTACCCTAAGGTGGAGGGGATACAAGATTTAAGGTCACGTGTAATCAATGCTGGGGTAGATATTGCGGTGGTCGATGTTACCGCACCGGATGTTCATTTAAGCCCGTTTAAGGTGGCGCGTGCTGTTGGTATTCATATGCAACCCATACATTTTGGCGAGCAATATAAACGCGTTGATAATCCGCGTTTACGCAAATTGCTCAAGGGCAATGCCGTTAATAATAATCCTCACCCAATTGCTTAATTTAAGGACTTCCATGAAAGCGCTTGTTGTTGGTACAAATTATGGTTCAACCTATTTGCGGGCATTAAAACTCGCAAACGATGGCATTAACCTTGCCGGTATATTGTCGACGGGAAGTGAGCGTTCCAAAAGTTACGCTCAAAACTTAAGTATTCCTCACTACAGTAATGTAAGCGAGCTAGCGGATAATGCGATAGATATTGCTTGCGTCGCCGTGCAAGGGCAAGCGGCTATCGATATTGCCTTAGCTTTATTGGATAAAAAAATTCATGTTATTTGCGAGCATCCGCTGGATGTGCAACAAATGGGCTTGTGTTTAACCAAAGCGGCTGAAAAGGGCTGTGTTTTTCACGTTAATGGACATTTCGCCGAAGCCAGTGCTTGCCAATCTTTTATCAAGGCGCATGCCACTGCAGCACAGCAGAGCCCGTGCATGCATTATGAGATGTCGGTGAACCTGAGAACCTTATACTCGGCTTTAGATATTTTGGGGCGTACTTTAGGATCGTTTGATGGGGTAGAGGTAAGGCCTGTCGCTAAGACGGGCCAACATGTTTTTTTCGAAACAGTCACGCTAGTTGCACCTGCTGCGACGGTTTCATTGTTGTGTCAAAATTTCTCGTCAGCTAAAGATGACGGCACTTCCACATTAATCAATCATCGTTTAAGCGCTATATTTTCGCATGGCAACTTGTTATTGGCGGAATCTAATGGCCCCGTATTATGGTTTCCAACACCTGTCGCCTTACCCCCTGAAACATGGCGTAGCAGCATGCCCGTGGACATGACATCCTACAGCCAAATGGAGCTTAGCCAAGCACGTGATTACGCCACTTTAGGCAGTGTGTATAAATTGGCCGAGCAGATAACAAAGGGAGATAGGCCGGTAGAGCAAGAGCCGGAATATTTACTGAATTTAGCCCGGGTGTGGGAGCAGGTGCTAGCGGAATTAAACGCTAACACCTAAGGGGCGAGCAGTTACTGTTCGCCGTTATATTCACCATTACAAAACATCATTTTCTGGGTGGTGAGATCCTGCCAGACGAGTGTCATTGTATGCCCGTTAGAGGCAAGACTTAGCGGGCTGGTTGGGCTTAAATTTACGGTACTTATCGTCTTTTCAAGTGTCCAGCCGGCTTGGTTGATAGTGCCAAACCCGTTGCTGCGTTGATCGCTGGCAGTAAAAATTCCAGTAAGTCCAAAGGTTGCCGTGTAGGCTGCTGGAGTGTCCTTATAGCCGCCACGGTTAACGATGTGCATTTCACCATCGATTGCAGCTAATGCCATACCGCCGAAACATTGATAATTATTCTGCATTGCGCCCATCTTTTTGGAAAAATGCCCTACGTGTATATCGAAGGGTGACCATTGGTGTAGTGAGGTATTATTTTCTGGCACAGGTTCGTCATTGAAATCAACAGCATTAAAGGCGTTAAAGGGCGCAGTATTAAAGGATGTCATCCGCATATGGCGAGTATTACGTTCTTTGTATACAAGATAGACTGAGCCTCCAAGTTGAGAAATTGCCATGGAGCCATCAGTGAATTGGCCGACTGATTGTGGTTCTGCGGTTAAGAATGACTGTGTTTTTAACGCGACTTGATCAATGCTTAAATATTGTATTTCACCATTATCGCGAGTAAAACAAAGCATCAATTTATCTTCATCGTTAGCTATGTCTAAGTAGGTGCTGAGTGCAATGCTCGTGCTGCTTCTGGCTTTTAAGGGGAGGGGGGCACTCCAGTTGTTGCAGGTGTCGCTGCATGCATAGTAAAGCTTACCCTGCTCACCAGAAAAAACCACATGCAGCTTATCTTTTAAACTGGAGACGGCAACGAGCCCCGTTGTTATTAGCCCTGTATCTTGTGGTGTAGACCATTGGTTTTCGTGAAGCATTGTGGTGGCAAGTACACCTTCACCTCGATCAAAAATAACATGCGTGTTTCCGTTGTAATGCGTCGCTTCCATTGTGCCTGTGATGGCGATGTCACTGGTAATAGGGCTTTTCCAACAGAATTTTTCTTGCCACAGGTCACGAATATAATTGGCATCGCGGTCATTTTTATTTAAGTGGCCCAGCGAAAAATTACGTTCTACGGTTCTAATAAAACTATAGTGATTTAATGGTGTGTCAATCCTTGTATTGGGTGTAATCATATCGCCGAGTAATACGGTGTAAATTTGATTAGGTCCATCGTAATTCGTATCAAAACCTTTCGCGTCGTAATCGGCTTCGTCAAAGGTGACAACAATAAGAGTGCCTTTAGGAACTCGAGATTCCTTCCATGCGGTTTCAGGGTCGGTTAATAATTTATCAATGTCGATGTTTAATCCGATATTCTCGACACCAGCGCTGTTCGCGCCTTGTACTTTTTCTGCGGGTAAGTCGCCTAAAAAAACATTTTCTAGCCAGCCGGCCATTTGGGATACCAATAATGTCCTTGGGTTGGTGCTTGTATGAGTGTTGTACAGGTAGTGGCCATCGTTCCATATGTCTGGCGTGAACCAGCTGTATTGCGGCAAATTATTCCCTTTGTTTTCTAAGTCTTGCCAGAAGGTGTTTTCACTGACTATTTTATTCCAACGTGCCTTGTCTTTTTGAATACGATGAAAAGACGCAAAGGCATTATGCTTACGAAAATAACGCGCGAGCTCTGTACTGTTATCGGGTGATTCGTTGATCGGTTGTGCGCGGGATGAGTAATTTGATTTTTCCCATGCCGGGTTCCAGAGCGATTCGGGATAAGCTTCCATATAGGCTTTCCACGAAACATTCTTTTCCTCTAACAGATCGACCAACGTTTTTTGCGGCAATGGGTTGGCAGGCGGTGTGTCGTTTGTGACGCCACACACCTCACCAGCTAGGGAAGCAAGGTAGTTGGTTTGCGACGGATGAAATGCACCGAATGAGTTCGTGAGTTCGGCCCCGGCTGATGCGAGCTTACGCATAAATGGATGCTGAATGACATAGCTACGGTATTGGTTTTCAAACATTACAATCAGAATGCGTTCAAAGGCTTGGGTCATGGCTGGTGTGCTCGAAGATGTCTATGAGATATATTTTCCATTTAACATAGCATGTTATTTCTGGCTTTGAAGCCGTCAAAAACTATCAATGTAAAAATTCTCCAGCGTTGTAATGCGATGTAATAGATATATTCTGCGTGACTGGGTAGACTCCAAAAGCTTTGATTGTTGATACGCTTTTAACGTGGCAGGCATGTTATTTTTGTGGCACGCGTGAGTTTTTTTGCTCAAAATTTGCACGAGAAATACTTGGTCACACCTGATTGTATTACATGGCTATCACATATTAATGCGTTTTTATCTCTGCATTCTCATTGATTATTATTAGGGGTATTTATAGTGACTACGGCACCAAATCCTACATTACAAAATATTGCGACTTGTTCTGATGGTATTAAGTTATTTGTTGAGTTATCCAATCTGTTGTCGGGTTTTGATACGGCAGAGCTTTGGGGCACCGGTATGGTCGAAGCCTATTACGATGAAGTCAATTTAATTATTGGTGAGCGTGAAATGGGTAAGTTGTTGGGCGCTTTCACGGCATTAGGGGAAAACCAAGAAGCACGAGAAGGCAATATAGAAACGCATATTCTTGAAGATGATCGTTACGGCCCTGTAGCCCGAAATATTATTCGGTTGTGGTATTTAGGTGCTTGGCAGCAGCTGCCTCGTGAATGGCGTAACTTGTATGGCGCCACATCTTTTGATACCGACCATATTGTGAGCGCTAAGTCTTATCAGGAAAGCCTGGTCTGGATTGCTGGGGGTGCTCATCCGATGGGGGCGAAGCAGCAAGGCTTTGGGGCTTGGGCTAAAAAACCCGAAACTGAAAACACCTCGGGAGTAAAGCCATGAGTGTTAATTTAGACCAAACTTTTGATGTTGTTATTATTGGTGCTGGGATTGCTGGTGCTACTGTTGTTAAATCGATAATCGATGAGAAAGGCTCAGCCAAAAAAATACTGATTATTGAAGCTGGGCGCAGTACGGGAATGAGTGCGGATAAATATCAGTCCCATGTTTTGGCGTATCAGCAAGCCGAAGCTAAACTCCCCAATTCCCCTTATGCCGATAACCCCAATGCAATGCAGCCCTCGGAGGCTTCGTTGCGGCAATTGGTGTCGCAGCCCACGGCTAATCAAAAGCCGATAAGTTATACCGATAGCGAAAGCGGTTACATGATACAGAAAGGTCCGCTGCCGTTTTCCAGTTCCTATACGCGCGCTTTAGGCGGGACTACATTACATTGGTTGGGTACGACTTTACGTATGTTGCCCAATGATTTTAAATTGCAAACGCATTATGGCCACGGTGTTGATTGGCCCATAAGCTATGA
>NZ_CEXWTU010000194.1:0-9592 GCF_982758155.1 Marinagarivorans sp.
GCCTGCACAACCATCGCCATCTGTGTCGTCATAAAGCGCCTTTCCTAGGGCCACACGATCAGCTTGCGAAAGTTCGGCAACTTCAAATGTTAAGAAGTAAGCGGCTACATCTGCAGCGCATTGACCTACACACTCTGTATCATTCTTTTGCATACGGGCTTCAATGTAGCTAGCAATTTCACTCGGGGTTGTTCTGTTGAGGTTTTGTGGGTCAATTGGAACAATACCGTCGTTTGCACTATTTCCGTGACAGTCAGAGCAATTGGCTATATTACCTGCCGCGATACTTGCAGCTTCCTTATCCCAGATGGCCTTACCGTTACTCGCGTTACCGGTAAGTTGGTCAGTATGACAGCCATCTGCATTGACCGTTAAGCCTGCGGTGGTATCGGGGCAGCTGTCGGCATCGTTCATTACGCCATCGTTATCACTATCCAATTCCGACTCGGCACAACCTTCACTATTAACACTAGCGTTAGCTGGTGTGCTTAAACACTGGTCAATAGCGTTGTTAACCCCGTCATTATCATCATCAAGCTGACTTGGTGAGCAACCCTGGGTATTAGCAACTTCCATCGCTGGTGTGCTTGGACATTGGTCGATGGCGTTATTGGTGCCATCGTTATCACTATCCAGCTGCACTGCAGCACAACCATTGCCATCTACCATGCTGTTTGGCGCTGTGGCGGCACACATATCGATAGCATTGTTCACGCCATCGTTATCACTGTCCAATTCCGATTCGGCACAGCCTTCGGTGTTGGTTGCGGCGTTGGCGGGTGTTGTTAAACACTGGTCTAGCGCGTTGTTAACACCATCGTTATCGTCATCAAGTTGACTAGGTGAACAACCTTGGTTGTTGGCGGTTTCCATTGCTGGCGTGTTGTCACACAGGTCGTCGGCATCAACAACGCTATCGCTGTCGGTATCGCGCTCGCTGGCGGCACAACCTTCGCCGTTAACGCTAGCGTTAGCCGGAGTGCTTAGGCACTGGTCGGCATTGTCCATTACACCATCGTTGTCACCGTCGCGTTGGCTTGCGGAGCAGCCTTCGGCATTGGCGGTTTCGTTGCTGGGTGTTGCTGGGCACTGGTCGGCAGAATCATCAATGGTATCGCCATCGCTATCGGACTGTGATGGTGAACAACCTTCGGCATCGGCAGTTTCGTTAGTAGGGGTGTTGCTGCACTGATCGGCATTGTCGTTTACGCCATCGTTATCGCTGTCTAGCTGGCTTGGTGCACAGCCGTTAGTGTCTGCGGTTTCGTTGGCTGGAGTGTCAGCACAATTATCGGCGTTATCGAAAATGCCATCGTTGTCGCTATCGGTTTGCGAGGGCGAGCAACCTGCACTGTTCGCCGTTTCGTTAGCGGGGGTATTGGCGCAAGTGTCGGCGTTATCAAAAATGCCGTCGTTGTCGCTGTCTACTTGGCTAGGAGAGCAACCTTGGCTATTGGCAACTTCGCCAGCCGGGGTGTTATCACACTGGTCATCGTTATCAAAGATGCTGTCGTTGTCACTATCAGTTTGTGAGGGTGAGCAACCTTCGGTATTAGCGGTTTCGTTGGCGGGTGTATTGGCGCAGTTATCAGCGTTATCAAAAATGCCGTCGCTGTCGGTATCCACTTGGCTCGAAGAGCAGCCTTGTGCATTCGCGACTTCGCCTGCAGGAGTATCAGCACACTGGTCTGCGTTGTCGAACACGCCGTCGCTATCGCTATCGGTTTGTGAGGGTGAGCAGCCGTTCGCATCAGCGGTTTCGTTGGCCGGTGTGTTGGCGCACTGGTCAGCATCATCATTAACGCTATCGCTGTCGGTATCGCGCTCGCTGGCGGCACAACCAAACTCATTAACGCTGGCGTTAGCGGGCGTGCTTAAGCACTGGTCGGTACCGTCTTCAACGCCATCTTCATCGGCATCAACAAAGTTTTGATCGTCTGAACAGCCTTGGGCGTCTACGGCAGCATTTGCAACGGTATTGGCACACATATCAAGCGCATCGTTTACGCCGTCGTTATCGGTATCCAGTTGCGAGCGTGAGCAGCCATCATCGTTGGCTGTTTCGCCGTCTGGCGTAGCATCACACTGATCTTTGTCGTCGCTCACGGTGTCGTTATCGCTATCGAGTTGCGAAAGGGCACAGCCATCGGCGTTGACTTCGGCATCAGCCGGGGTTGCCAAGCATAGGTCGTCAGCATCGTTCACAGTATCGTTGTCGGTATCAACAAACAGTTGTGCTTCAGAGCAGCCGTCTGCATTCACTGTTGCGTCGGTTTCTGTATCTAGGCATTGATCGGCAGCATCGTCGACGCCGTCATTATCGTTGTCTATAACCAGTTGCGCATCTGAACAGCCTTGAGCGTCAACACTGCTGTTCTCTTCGGTATTGGGGCACTGATCCATATAATCGGCTACGCCGTCTGTATCACTATCGGTTGGCGTTAATGGATCGGTAATCATTGTCATTGCGATAGCGGGCTTGGCGTTTTCTACCAGCATCACAAAGTAGTCATGGAACCAGCTGCCGGCTTGAGGTGCGCCTGCAAGTGCATCGGTATTGTCGGGTCCGCATACGGGGTTGGCGCTATTGCTTTCACCGTCTGATTCACCGGGCGTTTTCATCCAGTAGTAGGCGTCGATGTAAGGGCGGTCAGCGTCTGGCTGAGCTTGAGGTAGTTCACCGATACCGGCACCTTCTACGTTACAGGTGTTGTTGCGGTCGCTGCGGCGATCTACACGCGAATCGGCCGAGCCATCTGCGCTGGTTGGACGGCTGCTACCGCCCCAGCCATTGCGGGCCGTATCAACGATGAAACCGAGGTCGTCGGCGAATCCGCTGGCTTTAAGTTCGCTATAGAGCGTATCGACGAAGCTATTTTCGTCAAGCATATCGCTCGAACCGTAAAAGCTATCGTCGGTGATGCTGGTGTTGCTGGCATCAAGGTAAGGCTCTGCCAGTGGCGTGTAGTTGGCGGTGTTGCTCGCAAAGCCGCGTATTACATTAAGGCTCTCGCTTGGAGTGGCGCCTTTTACAAGATTGGTAAAGCCAGTAACGACATTTTGGCGCTTATCTCCCCAGCCTAGCTGGCCAGAGTTCGCAATATCGAGGTAGGTGTACACGTTAGCAATATCGGCAAACTTAGCGATCGCGTACTGAATACCTTCGGCATAAACGTTTTGATTGTTGGCGTTATCGCAGGCAGCCACATCTAAATTGGTGAGCATGCTGGCATAGGCGTTGGGCTCGAGCACGGCAACAATACGGATGTTGGGGTATTGCGTGAAAGTCTCGGCAATCACATCAATATAATCTTCTTTATAGGCTTTCATTCCGTCCACGTCGGAACTGAGCGTGCCGTTAGAGGCTGCAGCGGCGCAATCGCGATCTGGAAGGTTGTAAATGGTGACGACGGCTGTCATGGGTTGCAGCACGTCGCTTTCTGCGAGTTCAAGCTGCTGGGCTTTCGCGGCATCAAAGTGGCCTACCAAGCTTTGGCGGCCGTTATTAGCGTCGCCCCCATAAATTGAATCGATACGGTCTAACCAAACGGCACTAGGTACACGCTTTACGGTTTCCATTTTTTGTGCGGTGTCTGACGTGGGGTCTAATCGAGCAATGGAGTCGTTGGTTGATGTGGCAATATCAGGGTTGATGTAAAAATCTGCGCCATCAAAGGGGTTGCCATCATTAATAATGTTGGGCGCTAGCTCTGGGCCAGTTGAGGAGCTAGAGCTGCTCATGACTATGCTGCTGGAGCTGACGCTATTGATACTGGAAGATGAATCGATTTGTGAGCTTGAACTTACTGCCCCTGCGGATGAATGATGGGGTATAGGGTAGAAAATAGACTCTCCACCACAGGCACTTAAGCCTGTAATAAACGACCCCATTATTATTGTGCGTAATGCCGTGGATTTGGCCCCGCGTAAACCTTGTTGCAACATAATTGCATACTCCGAATGTGTAGTTGATGACGCGTTAATTAAAGCGGTGACATCATCCTTGTATGCATATCGCAAGCTTGCACAGTACTTAATATCGCCTGTGCTTTAGTGTTGTTATTTCATGCGAATGCCAGCGTGTTAGTTGCTGAGGTGTCGTGGCTTATGTGTTTATCCTGTGGCAAAGCCCTCATTTTGCAGGAGGATAAAGACCGCCGAATTTACTGTATGTATAGCGCCTGCGCCACGCTAAAAAAATGACTTTGCGTGTGCAACGTCACAAACGTAGGCGCTTGTAAATTCGGGTGGCCAAGCAGGAGCATAGTGGCAAATGGGATAGTCATTGCTGTGATACCGAAGTCATTGTGATGCTGTTAGCAAACTCTAATAAGTGATTATTCAAAAAGTATGACTGTTCCACAGTGTGGCGAAAAAAATTATCTTAAGAGTGGACGTTTCATGGGTTTTCTATTTAATTTTTAATGTAAGGCTAATTTAACTTATTTAAGCCATTAGTAAGCTTTGGGGGCGTGCACGGAATAAGTTGCTGGAATTTGGGTTTGTGGGTGCTTGCTTGGCGAGGCGAAAATATGACGTAAGGGGCGAGGCAATAATAGATTGTCCAATTAGATGAGGGAGCCTGTTTTCTCAGCAGGGCGCTTGAAGAGGCGCATGCCTAGGCATGTAACGTTTTGAGCAACGCAGTTGAGGAGACAGGAAACAAGTATTATTGGATAAAGTATTTTTTCCTCGGCCCTAATAGCCGGCTATTGCAAATATTTTTAACGAAAGCAAGCGTGCACCTAGGAATACAAAAACGGGAAGTTATTTCATTCACGCCTCTTAGGGGGGATGCGATAATAGTTTATTCCGTGAAGCGTATATGCGCTTTTCTTATTGAGAGCTGTAATGCTTTGAATAACGAAGGTAATTAAGCGTTAGTGGGTGAATGTTACGCTTAATCGAATAGTTTTTTATTAGCTTTGGGGGTGTTTTCCGCTGTAGTGTTGAATTGTGCGCAATGCCGACAGCTTAAGTTATTAACGGGTGTAATATTTTGTGCGCCATTTATGATTTTTTGCGGTGAACGCGTTCTTTTTTATCGTCTTAATATTATCGGCATACTGTTCGTTGTGTTTTTTGATTTATAGTTTTTGAAGGTGATTTCGCTGCGCCTGGTTAGGCTGTTTTAACTCCGCTACGGGGCGGGATCGTTTTCTTATATTTGCTGGTAAAAGGATCGGGCCGTGGGCGTAAGGAGGGGCGTAAGGGCTGAGGGTTTTAGTACTGCTGGAAATTAATCCAGTAGGGGAGTCAGCGGCAGTTTATTTTAAGATTCTATTTGTGTCGCGGCGATAGCTTTACAGTTAGCCCCCTTGCGCATCAAATGATGCGCAAGGCATGTCGGGCAGCTAATCATTTTGGCGCGAGATGCTTATGGTTTTTTAATTCGGTTCGCGATTAGAGTTGGCGCGAATTGATCATAAGTTTTTTCACCAAAATGGCGAGTGTGTGCGACGTGCCATTTTTGAGTTCATTGCGTAATTGGTTGATCAGTAAATTGTTGCTGCCGTGGGGCTCGGTAGGGTTTAGTCCGTCAGCCGTTGGGGCGCTATTGAGTAATAAAAAAGTACGGTGGGTAAGCGTTACCTCTTCAAGGCCTTCGCGTTTAATCGCATCCTTATAATTCAGGTAGTCGCTTGTGGCTAACCACAGCAGTGTACTTAAGCAGGACTCATGGCGCTTGCTGTGCAAGCCAAAGTCATCGGGCGTATCCGGTCCCGAAATATCTTCAACGTACAGGGTGATATGGCGTGGGAAGGTGTTATAAAGCGTAACCAGTATGTTGGCTGCGTCGCGATAAAAATCGTCTATGTGAATATCAGTCATTGTCGTTTCAGTTGTCTATAAAAGAGATTGCCCAGCGGGTGCGGGGCAATTTTTCGTTAAAATTTATAGTGCTGTAAAAAATCACCAAAACTGTTTATCGCGCTAGTTATTTCTTCTTTTATAGGCAGAAATACGACTCGCAGGTGATCGGGTTCTTTCCAGTTAAAGGCGGTACCTTGAACTAATAGAACCTTCTTTTGAATGAGAAAGTCCAGAATCATTTGCTGATCGTCAACGATGGGGTAGCGTTTAAGATCGAGCTTGGGGAATAAATAAATCGCGCCTTTGGGTTTCACACAGCTTACGCCAGGGATCTGCGCTAAGGCATCCATGGCCGCGTTGCGCTGTTCAAAAAGGCGCCCGCCGGGGCTAATTAATTCGTTAATACTTTGGTAGCCGCCCAGTGCGGTTTGCACTGCAAACATGGCGGGTACGTTGGCGCATAAGCGCATGGACGAGAGCATCTCAATGCCCTTTACGTATTCGGTAGCGCGATGCTTTGCGCCACTCACCACAACCCAGCCAGAGCGGAAGCCGGCTAAGCGGTAGGACTTCGATAAGCCGTTAAAGCTAAGGCAAACCACATCGGTTGCTAGTCGTCCCATGGGAATAAATTCGGCGTCGTCGTAAACAATTTTGCTGTAAATCTCGTCGGCAAAAATGACGAGGTTGTGCTCGCGTGCGATATCGACGATTTGCTGCAATACATCTTTTGAATACACTGCGCCAGTTGGGTTGTTAGGGTTGATTACAACAATGGCGCGTGTGCGTTTAGTGATTTTGCTTTTGATATCGTCGATGTCTGGCATCCAATCGGATTGCTCATCGCACACGTAGTGCATGGCTTTGCCGCCGGCTAAGTTAACGGCAGCTGTCCATAGGGGGTAATCAGGGGAGGGTATTAACACTTCGTCGCCATCATTAAGTAAGGCTTGGTTGGCCATCACGATGAGTTCGCTTACACCGTTGCCAAGGAAGATATCGTCGATATCTACGTCGGGCACTTGCAGTCTTTGGCACTCTTGCATAATGGCTTTACGGGCCGAAAATAGCCCCTTGGAGGCCGTGTAGCCTTGGGCGCCGCGCATATTGTGGATGACGTCGGCGATAATTTCGTCGGGGGCGTCAAAGCCAAAAGGGGCGGGGTTGCCAATGTTGAGCTTTAAAATACGGTGGCCTTCATCTTCTAGGCGCGTTGCGTGCTCTAATACGGGGCCGCGAATGTCATAGCAAACACCGTTGAGCTTGTGTGATTTGTTGATACGTTCCATGGGGTCCTTCTGTTCTTGGTTGGGTTGCGCCTTTTTTATATAGAGGCTGACAGATCTCAGTTTAGTCTGCTAATGCTGTTATCGCAGAAAGGGGCGTTTTAAAATAAGCTGAGCACGCAGTGTTGCTGCAAGCGGTCTCAGCGGGTAGGGTATTTAGCACCCTCTTTTCTTACTATTTAAGGTCGCCAGATTATGTCAGATAGCCACTCAAAAAACGACGAGCACGGTAAAAATCCCGAGACTATTCGGCAGGATGACTATTGGCGCGATAAATTAAGCCCCTCTGAGTATGCGATTTGCCGGCAAAAAGGGACAGAGCGCCCGTTTACCGGGGAATATAATGATTTTAAAGGTGGCGGTGCCTTTCTGTGCCGTTGTTGCGGCGTGCCTTTGTTTAATGCGCAGGATAAGTTTGATTCCGGCTCTGGCTGGCCTAGTTTTTTTGCCGCTCAGGATAAGGGGGGTGTCGAGGAAATTTTTGATGAGACCCATGGCATGCGCCGCACGGAGATTGTTTGCCGCCAGTGTCAGTGTCATTTAGGGCATGTATTTAACGATGGCCCAGCGCCGACAGGGTTACGCTATTGCGTGAACTCGGCGTCTATTCAGCATGAGAGTGATGCGACTAAGACGTCATTGTGATCACTTTTAAAGACCTGTTGCAGACGGCCGTTTTGCATAAGGGGAGTGCAGCGGCTGTTGAGCAAGATTTACCGTTGGCGCTCAGTGGCGCGCAACTGAAAGCATTGCCTGATGCTTTTTACCTCAGTGAGATGACGCGCCGAATCTTTCGTGCAGGGCTAAAGCACAGCTTGGTGGATAACAAATGGCCGGCCTTTGAGGTGGCTTGCTTTCAGTTTAATCCGTTGGCGTGCGCGCATATGAGCGACGAAAAATACGATGAACTTATGTCTAATCGTGATCTGATTCGCCATGCGGGTAAAATGCGTGCGCTGCGCAGTAATGCGGCCTTAGTGCTTCATAAGGCGCGGGAGCACGGTAGTTTTGGTGCTTATTTGGCGAGCTGGCCTTGCGATAACATTGTGGGCTTATGGCGAGAGTTGAAAAAGGAGGGGGCGCAGCTTGGTGGGATGTCGGGCGCGCGTTTTTTGCGCATGGTCGGCAAAGATACGTTTCTGTTGACGGACGACGTGTTGGCTGTACTTAAGGGGCAGGGTGTAGTGACAAAAATGCCCTCTAGCCTTAAAGATCTTACTGCTGTTCAGGGTGTTTTTAACGATTGGCAAACTGAATCGGGGTTGCCTTTGTGTCAGTTGAGCCGAATTGCATCAATGACGGCGGCGAGCTGGTAGCTGCAAGTTGCTGCGGGTGGCTTTGGTGTCATCAAGGTTTAGTCATACATTTGCTTTTTCTTCCAGACGGGCTCTTTCTCAGCAAATTCGTCCCATTGATTATCTAGCTGTTCTTTGTTGTCGGGCTCTAGCTCTTGCCTTGCACCGGATGAGTCTTCTTCGCTAATCTTCTCGCTTAGGCCTGCGCATTGCTGCTGTAATTCCGTGATGCGCTGGTCGAAGTTACCAGACTTCCGCTCGCGCTCCATAAGGCGTAAGGCAAGCTCTAGGTTATGCAGGGCTAAACGCGGCTTTTCTTTCTCTAGCGCCTGCTTACCTGCTATGTGGTAGGAGTCAACAGTGATGTTCACCACTAGCTCGCGAATGCTGGCACGGTGCGCGTCGGCATTTTCTCGGGGTATGCGGTTTTTTTCTTCTAATTGGAATACGTATTTATGCAGTTCTTCGAGGCAGGCTTTCACCTCGCTGATTTGCTGCGGGTTCTCTAGGCGAACATTGTGCTGCCTAGAGCTACTTCGGCGTGCGTCTGTCATCTGCTGGCTAAGCATTTGAAGTTCGCCCTTGTGGCTTACGTTTTCTGGCTCCAAGTCTGCAAGTTGACTATGAATCTCCATCAGGCTTTTTTGTACTAGCATGGTGAGTTCTGGGGGTAAAAAGCCTTGCGGGAAGCCGCTCAGCATAAACTTAAAGTTACGGGCCTTTAAGTTAAGCGCGCCCACCAGTCGTTCACGCTGTTCGCGTTTTTGGGCGAGCGTCTGCGAAATGAAGGCGTAGCACACCAAGCAAGCGAGAATGACGATGATCAGGACTATAACGGCAACGGATGACATGGGCGCAATCTATAGAGGTTTATCTATAGGTTAGTTCACAGTCGCCACCTTGCAAGGTGGCGGCTGAGTGCTTGCTGGATGTATTGCGCGCCAAGGCGTCAAATGAGGCGCAACGAAATATTAAAAACTTTTTTAAAAATAGTTGTTGACACTTTGGGGTCCCGTCCCTAAAATGCGCACCACTTCAACGGCAACAGCGAAAAGCATTAGCCAAGTTTAGTTGTTGAGGTGAAGCTAAGTTACTGATAAAAAACATTATTATCGTAGTTAGCTGTAATGTGACCGTCCTTAGTCCCCATCGTCTAGAGGCCTAGGACACCGCCCTTTCACGGCGGTAACAGGGGTT
>NZ_CEXWTU010000195.1:0-9526 GCF_982758155.1 Marinagarivorans sp.
CGCATCGGGGCAGGAGCCCCTTATTAGACATTGCAGGAGCATAATGTCGTGGAGCGGTTACCGAGGCATGTAACGCTTTGAGCAACGAAGATAAGGAGGTCGAGATCAAGCATTAATGGATGAAATATTGTTTCCTCGTCCCTTAAGCCTAGTAAAATGATGCCAGCGCCCTTCCCCACTATTCGTTTTAGGGACGAGGCAATATCCGCCGCACTGAACAGCAACCCAAAAAAACATATCGTAAAGCAGGGGAATTCACATTCACCTGAACAGGAGAGCCCAGATGTCACCAGGAACGAAGCTTTGCATAGCCGCGTTATTTACACTTTGGAACACGGGTTGCGCTAATTATAAACCGCAAAATAATCAACAAGAGCAGCTCGACTGGCAAGCCATGCAGCTAACCCAGCATCAAGCCATGCTAGATTTTCACTATGCTGGTATTGAACAACTGCAACACCAGCAAGAAAGTATTAACGACCTTCTTGAGGTGAACCAAATGCAAATGGTAGAGCTCCTCGATAGAGTAAAGGCACCACAACAACCCCTTAAGGCAAATGACAAGAGCGCGGTAAAAAAGAAAAACGTTAAGGCCGCAAACAATGACGTTCCCGCGCCACAGAAAATGACGCTAGGCCGAGTAGAATGGGTTTGGGTAGACAAATTACAAAGCTACTTAAAAGCGCGTATCGATACCGGCGCAAAATCGTCGTCTATTCACGCCAGCGAAATTCAATATTTTGAACGAGATGGCAAACAATGGGTCCGCTTTAATCTTTTCAGCCACAAAAAAACCCGCAACAAAGTCAAAAATATTGAAAACGAGAAAGCCCCTAAAGCCTTTGAAGTTCCAGTAATACGCACCGTAAAAATCAAACAAGCCTCTGCCGACAATTTAGAGAAGCGCCCAGTGATCAAATTACGCGTACGTATTGGCAGCCACGAAGAAGATGCTGAATTCACCTTAACGAATCGTGGCAACATGCTCTACCCTATACTGCTAGGTCGCACATTTATGCAAGACGTGGCTGTTGTTGATGTCAGCCAAGTGTTTATTCATAAACGCTTAAAAGCCACCAAGGAATAACGCATGGCTCGCCCTAATACCCAATTACCTTATATTGTTATCTTCCTTATTATTATCGGTTGTGCGCTAATTGGTTTTCGACACTGGGTATCTGGCATTCCATTTCTACCCGGTGCCACGCAAACAATTTGGGCCGTAGAAGCCACTATTGAATTTGAAGCGGATGAAGGCCCGATACAAGCCTCTTTTACACTACCCAGTGATCGCGCTAAATATGTCCGCGTTAATGAGCGCACCGCTAGCCCAGGCTTTGGTTTACGCTTCGTCGAAGAGGAACAGTCACGCCGTGCGGAATGGTCGATTCGCGAAGCCAGAGGCAAGCAAACGCTCTACTACCTCACCGAGCTCAAGGTGGCTCACAACCCCCAAGCAAAGTCACCCATCAAACCCGAAATAGAAAAGCCTCGTTTTTTAGGTTCAGAAGCAACAGCGGCTACCGCAATATTAACGGCAGCACATAAAACCTCCATCGACAATTTCTCTCTTGCGCGCGAACTCATAAAAGCCTTTAAAAACCCCAACGAGCAAGCTCAGCTACTGTTACAAAAATCTAATCCCAGCGATCGCACTGTAGAGTTATTAATGCAAGCCGGCGTCCCCGCTCGCGAAATCGATGTACTGGTACTTAAAGACAGCGCTCGCAAACAACCCCTACGCACATGGATTCAAGTTTTTGATGGCGAAGATATTGCCTATTTCGACCCCACAGGAAAGTACAAACCCGAACAGATCGAATGGCTTGTTTGGGAGCAAAACGATGATGCCGTTATTGAACTCATTGGCGGGCACGGAGCAACGATTGGCTTTTCAATGCTTAAGAAACAAGTCCCTATCATTGCTCGCCTACAAGAGCCCGAGCATCAAGCTGGATTATTAAACGTCTCTATTCACAGCTTACCACTCAGCGAGCAATCATTATTTAAAGGCATATTGTTAGTCCCTATGGGCGTATTGCTTGTAGTTTTTATGCGCACCTTAATTGGCCTTAAAACCAGCGGTACTTTTATGCCGGTATTAATTGCGCTAGCCTTTATGCAAACAAGCCTACTTACCGGCCTTATTGGGTTTTTATTAATCGTTAGCGTGGGCTTGGTGATCCGATCTTATTTATCGCGACATAATCTATTATTGGTAGCCCGCATAGCCTTAGTCATTATTTCCGTTGTCCTAATCATGGCGTTATTCTCTGTTTTATCTTTCCGCTTTGGTTTATCTGAAGGGTTAAAACTTACGCTATTTCCCATGATTATTTTATCGTGGACCATTGAACGCATGTCCATTTTATGGGAAGAAGATGGCGCCAAAGAAGTATTCCACCAAGGTGGAGGCTCATTATTTGTCGCCATATTAGGCTACCTCATTATGAGTAATAACTGGGTACAGCATTTAACCTTTCACTTTTTGGGGCTGCAATTTATTTTCATGGCTCTTGTCATGCTGTGTGGTAGCTATACCGGTTATCGCTTATTAGAGCTAAAGCGCTTTCGCAGTTTTACGGAGCGCTAATGCTTAACTCTCTCCCCCTATATCGCACCTACAAATCTCTTAAGAAAAAAGGGATTATGGGTATGAACTGCCGAAACATTCGTTTTATTAGCCGGCATAACAAACGCTCACTTTACCCACTAGTCGACGACAAATTAAAAACGAAAAAACTCGCCATTGCGCATAATGTTAACGTGCCCGAACTCCTCAGCGTAGTGAGCGAGCAACATGATATTCCCAGTATTTTTCAAACGATAGAAAGTACGCAAGGCTTTTGCATTAAACCCGCGCAAGGCTCCGGTGGCAAAGGTATATTGGTTGTATTACGTAGCGAAGATGGTAGCTGGCAACGTACAGATGGCAGAGCGTTAAACAATCAAGAAATAGAACGCCATCTCTCAAATATTTTGGCCGGCATTTTTTCCCTTGGCGGTAAAAGCGATGTCGCCATAGTAGAAGAGTTAATACAAGTCGACCCCGTATTCCAGGCCTTCACCCACCAGGGGGTTCCCGACCTGCGCATTATTATATTTCGTGGTTTTCCGGTAATGGCCATGATGCGCCTATCGTGTAACGAATCAAAAGGCAAAGCCAATTTACATCAAGGGGCTGTAGGCGTGGGTATCGATATCCTCAACGGGCACGCAGTCAATGCCGTACAACACGGCAAACCAGTCACTATTCACCCCGACACTCAGCAATCTCTTATCGAATTAGTCGTACCCCAATGGCAAGATATGCTGCACTTAGCCTGCGCCTGTTACGACATGACGGGGCTAGGCTATTTGGGTGTCGATATCGTTTTAGATAAAACTAAAGGCCCCTTACTTTTAGAGCTGAACGCCCGCCCAGGCCTAGCCATTCAAGTTGCCAATAATGCGGGCTTGCTACCGCGCCTGTCCGCCGTCGAAAACATCAACACGCCACAAGATATCAATGCACGCCTCGCCATTATGCAAGACGTGTTGCACCGCATTAACAATTAA
Source organism: Marinagarivorans sp. (assembly GCF_982758155.1). NCBI lineage: Bacteria > Pseudomonadati > Pseudomonadota > Gammaproteobacteria > Cellvibrionales > Cellvibrionaceae > Marinagarivorans > Marinagarivorans sp. Next base: position 3,559 of record NZ_CEXWTU010000195.1, read on the forward strand.
CCAAGACACTTTTCTTTCCATTAATCCATACAATAGGTTTAATCATGGCATTAACTGAATCGACAATGATGGCACTAAAAAGCGCCGCTCCCAACTTTACACTTCCATCAACGGATGGCGGCACTGTTAGCTTAAGTGATTTTCACGAAGCCAAAGGTTTAGCAATATTTTTCATTTGCAACCACTGCCCTTATGTTATTCACATTGCGCCAGCACTGGCTAAAATCGCAAAAGAATACCAAGAAAAAGGCATTGCCTTCGTTGCCATTAGCAGCAACGATACCGATGGCTACCCCGCCGATTCATTTGAAATGATGATAGAAGAAAAAGCCAAGCAGGGTTACACATTCCCTTACCTATGGGACGAAGACCAAGCCGTTGCCAAAGCCTATAGCGCCGCTTGCACACCGGACATTTACGTTTTCGATGCCGATAAAAAGCTCGCCTATCGCGGCCAATTTGACGATACCCGCCCACACCGTATTTCATCAGGTAATTACGATTCAGTCAAAACACCCGCAACAGGTAAAGACCTACGCGCCGCATTAGATTTAATTGCCGAAGGCCAAGCCGTGCCAGAAAATCAAATACCCTCTATGGGCTGCAACATTAAATGGAAAGAAGGCAACGCACCCGAGTATTTCGGTTAATGGAGTAAGAACTTATAAAAGCGACTCAACCATCGCTTACGCTGAAAGCAGAGTGATGGTTAAACCTCACAGGTCTCGCCTATAGCGAGGCCTATGGGTTTGAAAGTATATTCATTCATGATAGCCGCAACGTTTAATACGTCGCAGTGCTGTTTCTAAATACTCTCCTCTCAATCATGAGTAATTGGCCAGTACTTTTAACATATAAAGCCTCACCGTCAGTTCGCGAAAACGCTCAATACAGCTCATTCACTGGGAACCTCAAAAACCTTGCTTCCTACACTCCACCAAATGATCTCATTTTTCACCGTAATCGCTTCAGTAATACTGCACATATATGAACACTTTAAAATTGTGACTGTATACTGCGCTTAATATTTTTGCCCCAAGAAGGAGCTTGTCCTGTGAACCCCATAAAATTGCCTTTTAGAGGCTATCTATTTATATGCCTCTCGCTATTTGCATTGTCCGCTTTGGCTCAAACCGGAGCTAAAACAAATGATCAACGCATTGCTCCGAATCTAACCGGTGTCATTAAGCAGTACCCATCTAGAGAAAAACAAGGGGCTGAGGTACTGCTACGCAAAACGAATATCTCTGTAAATGAAAGCCACTTAGCCGTTACGCAGACCTATGTAGCTATTGCTATCCACGATGCTGAAGCGTCGCGTGACTATAGCCAGATACAAATCTCCTTTGATGATCATTTTGAAGATCTCTCGCTGAATTTTGCCCAAGTATTAACCCCTGAAGGGAAAATAGAAGCTGTAGCAAAGGATGCGCTGCAGATACAAAGCCCTTCGCAGGAGGACTTTTATCAGGATTCAAAAGTACTCACCTTCTCGCTGCCGAATGTGCGTCCGGGTTCGGTTATAGAGTTCCAGTATAAGCGTGTTGATACCAAGGCTATTGTCCCAGGCCTATTTTTTGCTCGAATGACGAGCAATTGGTGGCAACCCAAAGCCGCCAACCAAGGAGGGCGACTAGATCCAATGGTCTACCGTGATATCACAATAGACGCCCCATCGACAATGCCCCTATCTATTAAAACTTTAGGCCCAAAGGTATTTAAGCACTCGTCAAAAATTCAAGGGAAGCGCAAGCATTGGTATTGGCAGACTAATAAGTTACCTGAAGTAAAGCTGCAGAGTTGGATGCCTAGAGATACGAACTGGACTCCGCAAGTAATGATTTCAAGCGATAAATCATGGCGCTCCATTGTTGACTGGTCCAAAAATCTATTTTCACCCCACCTAAAGCTGGATAAGAACCTGCAAGTTGAGGTTGATAAAATCAAAAAACAGCAGTTAGCCCCCGAGGCACGAGTGCGCGCGGTTTACGCCCTCTTAGATGAGCGTGTGCGCTACGTATTTGCCCATGTCGGGCGAGGCGGTTACGAGCCACACTCCGCACCAGAGGTGTTTAAGCAAGGTTACGGGGACTGCAAAGATCAAACAATATTGTCTGTCGCTCTACTTAATGCATTAGATATAAAAGCATCTCCAGCACTGGTTGTTACTCGAGATTATGGTCGGCCGAATCTATTATTACCCGGTATCTACTTCAATCATATGGTGACATATATTCCTGCACAACAGGGCATTACAGAAACTTGGCTAGATACGACAGGAGAATCCTTACTATACCCAGGTAGCAACTTCTCTCTGGAAGGCCAGCCAGCATTGATTATATCTGAAGAAACAGAATCAATTACTCAAATACAAAAAGCAGGCACCAAAAAACATTGGGCGAAAGTTAAGCTGGACTACATTCCCCCCACAAAATCTGAGCCCTATAAAGTGTCAATGTCAGTTCAGCTTGGGGGCATATTTGAACAAAATATCAGGTCGACGTGGCGCTATGCCGCAGAAAAAGATCAAGCCATGAGCAATGCCTTTGTAGGTATTTTTTCAAATGCAGAATTTGATAACCTACAAGTCCATAATGCGAACTCCCTTGATAAGGGTGTCGTAGTTTCGGCCGATTGGATCTTCGATAAAGGCTGGGAAGACGAAGCTGTTCCGTCTGCCAACTTTAGCATTACACAGCTAATTGGCACCTTTACCGGGGTTGCTCAATGGCACAAACCCCAAGATAGACTGCAGCCTTTTGAATTCTCCCCCGGTTTGTGGCTTGAAGTAGAGGTGAATTTTTTAAGTGACACTGAAAAACTTTTTCCCGAGCGCCTAACCTCTGGGCCAAATATTGAAAACCAATGGTTTACGCTTAAGCAGAAATCCGAACAAATGGGGACTACTTTAGCAATTAAATCTTCGATAGAGATTCCAGCTAAAGAATTCACCGTTACCGAATACAAATTTTTCTATGACACGCTACTGGCCTTGGAAAAAGAGCCTGGATTTAGTGTTATTTACAACCGGAAACACCGCATTACAAGCGACCAACCAAGCCCTGCACTAGTGAGACAGCTCGTTGCTAATGGAAAGTTCGAAGAAGCGTTAAAAGTAGCGACACTACTCGTTAGTGAAAATGCCATTAATGGCGAGTATTATTACGTATTAGGCTTAGCACAAGGATATAGCAACAACCTCGATGCATCGTCCAAGTCATTTGCACTAGCAGAGAGTTTGGGGTACACAGCACCATGAGTTTAATTAAAGACGTCACCTCACAGCTTTCCTTATGCTTCATATTAATATTAATATTAATGCAAGGCTGCTCAACACAGTCGGTTAAAAAAAACCAAGTACCATCTCTTCCCGCTCAGCAAGTAGCAGGACTGAATGCGGAGTTGGAGCAACTTCTTCTCAAAGATACACTAAATCTAAAAAAAGCAAAAAATCTTAAAGCTAGATATCAATCTCTATTAATGACTTCACCGGAGTATTCACCGGCTCAGCTAAGCCTATACCATTTAAGCTATGAAATAGAAATTGTCGAGTTTGATATTAATAATAAGCAAAGGGTTATTAATTCTCAACGTGAATTAATTCGCCTGTATTTAAAGCTACCTAAGGCAGTACGCCGCGAACTGCTGCCACCGACAATGGTATTGTATCAAGCAAAGTTCCCAAATTATGTTCTTAGCTCCAATATTTGGCTATCGAATCAGTATTATATTGCCACCGGAAAAATGCCAACAAAAGTAACCAAAGAGGAGCTATATGACTTAATTCTTCTATCCGCTAAAGCAAGCCCCGGCAATCTTATGGTTAGAGCCATGGCTGCTGAGCACGCTATTGACACCGGAAATACCGACTTTGGAATAGCTGCGCTAAAAGAGATGGTGATTGAGGCACCCAACTCGCCCTTAGCGCCAGCAATGTTAGCCGATTATTATTTTAAGGATGCATGGAATAGTGCTTGCCCACACGAGTATAAAGCATCCCTAAAAACTTCATTAACCTACTATAATAATGTACTAGAGCGAAACCCAGAATCAAGCTTAGAGGTACGTAAGCACACATCGCTAATCTATGCATCACTAGGTTTTAAACCATTAGCTTTAAACGAAGCAAAAATACTCGCCGAATCAAATAACTTTGACGCCCTCTGGCGAGCAGCCTATATTTTTGTTAACTATAAAAAATTCGACTTAGCTCAAGCTGCATTCGATAAAGCAGAAAAAATTGAAAGTTTTAAACAGAAACCCAGAGGCCGTGGATATGCCGACTTCCTAATGGCCTCGGGACGCTGGAGTGAGGTTGCGGAGGCATATAAAAAATATTTAGCCAACAGAGAAGCCATAAACTCTTGGGACACTTTACATGCTGCACTTATTGCTAAAAAGCTTAAAAGCATGGGGGAAGATATTGAATATGCCGATATTCGAAGCGCTAGTTCAAAGGTAAAAACAGCCAAATATGATTGGCCTGAAACACTAAATAGAATACTACATGGAGGAGATCAATCCCCTGTAGTCACTAACGCGTGTGACCAATTAAGGCTAGCTTTTTACAAAAACGCCTCAGAAATATTTAATCATGAGAATTACCCTACCGAGCAAGATATAACTGGTGTTACACACAATAAGGAGAGAACTTTTTTGCTAGAGGCGAATATTTTTGAAGAAATTCTATTTAAAAAATAGCCCGGAATTTGGTTTGAAAAGTAAGCGATTATCAGCTCATTATCGACATCGGTAATGAGCTGATAACCCCCCCCTACAAAACCCGATTATTGTATCGCTCAATAAGCTCATCCATCGCGGGCTTGTCGTAATCGACGATGCCGGATACGAGCATTATTTTTTCGCCTTTACCGACAATTTCATCACCGTCTTTCCAATTGAAAGGTAATATGAAATTGCCACGCTTACCTTCCGAGCTAAAAATTGGCGCTAGGGGTTCGAGGGTGGGATTCTTAATGTCGGTTCGATCAAAGTGTATCGACATACTCTGGTACATAACCATCGGCCGCTTAGGGTTGATCATCACGTTTTGAGCCGACATAGTAGGCACTAGAATATGAGGAAAAGCTTCACCAGAAAAAGCGACATATTGCTTAATGATACTTTCCGCATTAACAGGGTCGGTATTGTTCTCGCCGGAGCGCTTCACCGTAACGTAGGATTTATTCTCGTCAGAAAACACCAGAGCCTCCGAAGGCTCTGGCAGTGTAATCATAGACTTTTCAGTGATCATATTGTCGAATGAAAACTGCATGTTTTGCGATATGCCATACTTTAAGAGCACAACAGAAAATAATAAGTCACCCGGCACACAGAATCGCTTAGCATCAACGTTGTGCAATGGGTTGTAGTCTCCAGCAACCTCTTTTGCAAACTGGCTGGCTTGTTCGCGGGTAAAAGACAGAGTATTACTTTCTTGTTGGAAAAAGTGACTAAGCATGATCTTATGGTCTATAAGGCAGGAAAAGGGGGCGAATATTACGCTTTTGCCGTTGATTTTACAAACGCCTCCCCAACCTAAACACACCGTACCAGCCAAGCTGCTATAAGATTCCTTGCAACCATAAATAACGCCGAGCAGACTTCACTCAGAATTGATCAAGCCGCATGACAATGTCATTAACTTAGCGGCAACCGATAATTTTTCTGGACTCGCTTGAACCGATCCATGCGCTCCACACACGCTCCCGGCGCGAGAGGGCCTTGAAAAATCACCGCCTACCGCTTAAATTCGCCTTAAGTTAATGACATTGAGCTGCATGATGCTCTTAGGGGCGAGGCAATAATAGATTGTCCAATTAGGCGCAGAGTTCTGCTTTCTCATCGAGGCACTTAAAGGGGCGCATGCCGGGGCCTATATGGACATAGGTCATTAGGGCAGCCCTTTCAAGATGAAATAAAAACCATCGTGGATTAATTTTCAGCAAAAAGGGTGAGTTTAGGTCTA
>NZ_CEXWTU010000196.1:0-9419 GCF_982758155.1 Marinagarivorans sp.
AAGGAACAAACTGATTGAACGACTCATTGGAATTGCGCCGCCATAAAAAAACCGAAGGTACTCCACGACCACAATCATTATAAGCATCTTTTCCTAAACGCCCTTGACGCGGCGCCCCTAAGGAATCGGCCCCTAACACGACCCACTCTTCAGACATTGCCACCAATTGACCAGCCTCGGCACCAGCGGGATTCAAAATAGTACACGTTATATCGCTCACATAATGACCTGAACTTGTAGGGTCGGGTTTGTATAAGGTTAAGCCCACCTCCCCAAGCGGTTCAAATGTTTGCAAAAGTTGAGCTCCGTCCTCAAATAAAAACGCTTGCCCTGCCGTGTCAAAGTCACTCGAATTTAACTTATAAGCCCCCAACAAAGTATAACGCCCCTCTTGGGCAACGCTACGCCCCGCTTCAGCACTATCACCCACCTCAAATAGGTTTGGGCGCTCGATCAGCACGGGTGCCGACAAAGCCGTCACGGAAGCCAGGCTTGTAGCTAAACCCAGCGCAACGGCATTCAACTGAAAACGTTGCGAATTTAACAATATTTCATTTAATTTTTTTTTCATAAATTACCTTTTAATAATTTGTAAAGGACGGGGAAATAATAGTTTGTCCATTTAGACAAGAACGCCTACGTACTCAACAAGGTACTCAAAGGGGCCCAAACGGACATAGGTCATTAGGGTGGTGATCGGAACAAGGAGCCTCTTATTAGGCATTGCATCCGTATAGGGATATACGTTATTAGGGCAATGCAGGAGCTATTACCGAGGAGCATAATGTCGTGGATCAGCTACCTAGGCATGTAACGCTTTGAGTAACGAAGGTAAGGATGTCGACATCAAGCATTAGCATAAAAAGCAACATGGATGCCCTGAAATATTTGAAAAACCCTTTAACGATATCGTTAAAGGGTTTTTCAACGTCATACCCCAATCAATTGCTCGAACTACGGCTGGTGAGTATTGATCCAGTCCAAAATGTGATTATGATTTTTATAGGACACTGACACATGCTGCTCATTAGACGAAGGAAACTCTACGGCATCCCACGCTGCCGTTGTACCTGCCACTGCTGAGTATGTTGATACAAAAGAGTGATGAAAATCGAATGAATAGCTCAAATCGACATGAGGCTCGATAATGTCGGCGAATATTTTATAGTAGCTAGCATAGCCACCGGGCTGATTATCGAAATAAGGATCGCTAGCCACATTCCATGATTTAACCCCGTATATTGATCGGTCTATAGAAAAAAAGACGATTGAATACGGTGACGGATTACCAAAAGTTGTTTGAGGCGTACCATTACTAATTGCCATTGTTGCTAATGAGCTCTTTAAGCTTGTTAGTGTATTAAATAATTCCCCGTGGAGAGCGGATCTTTCGATTGATCCTGAGGACGCCGAATTAACCAAGTCTTTAAATGTCTGAGAATTGAATTTTGATAGGGCTGATTTCAGAAGTTTTCGAGCACTAGAGCACTTAGAAACTTCACCACAAAAAGGTTTGTCTATCGAGTTTAAAACATTTGTAGTGGTGTCAATAATCGACCTAGGCACATTAGCTCCAAAAAATGGTGAGTCGTAGGCAATAAAAGATTTAACTTTGCCCAACTTCCCTTCTGCTTTTAGCGCGCCTAACGCTTTTGTTGCAACAACCCCACCCATAGAGAGTCCGATAACTGACACCGAGCTGACGCCTGATCGGTTATTTAAGGTGGTTAGCAATGCTTTTAAACCTTTTGCATGATCAGTAACTCCCCTTTCAACATCGTCATGCTGGAAAATAGCAATATCGTAACCTTGTGAGCGTAGGCTCGACAGCGTACCTTGAACATTAGCCAAGTCATAAAGTTCTGACGCCGACATTGTGGAGTCATTAAAACTCAACTCAAAAGGTTGAGAAACAACAACGACTTTATCTAGAACGCCGTCATAGCTTTTATAAATAGACGCTGTTCCATGACCTGACCGAATATAGGTGTAGTTGTAAAGCACCCAGCCACAGTTTGAATATGGCCCTTCTGCACCAGGTACGTATGTCGAAGAGCACGTTGAGTTAGCAATGGTTTTAACATCCTCAACATTCCATGTTTCATCAGCAGTTATGGCATGCGCATTCCCGGTCATGCACGCCACTGAGGTTATAGCCAAAAATATTTTTCTTAATTTTTTTAACATTACATTTTCCTAAAGGATAAAAATTTTAAGGTTAGATATGAGTAAGTCAAGACATCTACATATGTAAGAGCTATCTCGACAGGCCTCCAGCATTCATTAACGATTCGTATTTTTTCGTATAGATTGTCGCTCATTATTTAACGCATTCCCAGTTGCGCTGCTAGAAATTGTATTTTTCCCACAACCCCAACAGCTGCGATAACAATTGCCGATGAATGTATACGCATCTCGAACACCGCATTGTAATTACAGTAACGTGGCTAGGGGCGTGCATACGGTTAAGTAAACTCAAAACATTTAAGCCATGGTATTACACAGGTTATTTAAGTTGTCACAAAACTATAAACATTTCATCACTAAATTATAAAATTTATTACGGGAGTATTATTTCACAAGCCATCTACCTGCCGTAAAAGCGAGCTAAGGGGCAAGGGGTCATATTTCGCCCACTAAACCTTGATTAGTTGGGGCATGCGTTTTATTACCCATCTGATTAAAATAACCAATGGCGGATAAAAAAATGTTGTTTTTTAGAATAATTACTTTAGGTCTTATATTGCTGGGAAGTCATGTCCATTCGGTGGAAAAGCCTGACGTAACAGATAAATTTGAAGGCCGAATAAAGGCAGAGGCTAACGGCATGAGTGATGATGAGATAATAGAGAGGGAAATCAAGCTTCGCTTGCAAGAGTATATCCCTGTCTCCAACAAGGCGGTTGCCCATTACTTGCTCGACAGTTTTTCACCCAACTTTGTCGCATTTGATCCGCTTAAAAGCAGCTTTGGTTTAACGCTATCGGCTTTGCCTAAGGACCCTTCGTTAGCTTATAAGGGGGTCGTTGCCGGAGCCGGGACTGCAGGGAAAACAGCATCTATCACTCGGGTGTATACCCTCGATAAAGATAAAACCCTTTCCATCGAAGAACTGGATCACTTAGGGAATGGCATGAAAATTAAACACGATGAGCGATTCGTCAACACCTCCATTAACGGTCACCCCGCAACGATTAGCTTCTCAAAATCCCCCGATGGAAATGGCGTCTTTATGCTGTCGTGGGTATCGGAGGATCGCCTAACTAATATTGCCATGGCCGGGGGCAACCTCGTTCGGGATAACGAGAAATTACTCTTAGCACTGGCCACATCGCTCACCTACAACCGTTAATTATGTCAACGGCAGAGCAATAATAGTTTGTCCAATTAGGCGCAGGAATCGGCTTTCTTATCTAGCCGCTTTAAAGGGGGTATGTAACGTTTTAAGCAACACCCGTAAGGAGCTCGAAATCAAGCATGGGCAGATGAAATATTATTTCCTCGCCCCTTATGTTAAACGCCCAACCTGAGAAAGATTGATCATTTAATAAGGCGATAAATTCATGTCATCAACGAATAAAAAACAATACAAAAACGACATTAAATATATAATCTTTGCGGCTCTGCCCATTGTGTTGTGTTTATTTTTTTTGCGACAGCAAATGTCGTTCGACGATAGCAACAGATTACCGGAGGGACCAGCTATAAATACACTTAATACGTCTTTTGCTCCGCCGATTGAAAACGAGAACGCGGTGCAAACTAAGACGGCAGTAGCGGTTAATAGCGCACCCACATTGACGGGTAGTCAGAACAATCCCGATGAGGCTCCCCTACTGCCGGGTCAGCATGGCGATGAAAGTAAAAACAAGGAGCTGGCGGCGCTTCTGAAACAAATACATGACGCCGCGAACGTGAGCCCCGGACTGGCGCCTGGCGCCATTGATTACGAGCAACTTTACAGCGCTGGCGTTGGCTTTGAGGTCGCGCAAGCGTTTGAGGTGGGCATAACCGCTGTTCTCAACGAAATGCAGCATGTCGCTGAAACAGCACGGGCAGCGTCTGAGCCCCTGTATCAGGAGGCCAGCAGCATTATCGCGCTACAAGATGAGCTGCGCGATACCGTGGGTGATGAGGCGTATGGCGTACTGCTGGCCAAAAGCGGTTTGCCCAATCGGGTGCTACTGAATGACAGCGTTACAAACATTGATGGTGAAACAGTCTTTCTGTCTGGCGACACCATCGTATCGATCGCCGGGAAACGGACATTTAGTGCGTTTGAACTTAATCGCGGCGTACCCGAAGAGGGGGAGCCCAATGGCGCGGTCGAAGTGGTGGTGGAGCGCCGAGGTGAGCAAATAACAGCCTATCTAGACCTGAATCATGAAGCCGTGCAAACGCGCACGATTTTAATAAACCCACCGCAGTGAAGTGTGGATAACCGCCTTCACATGAGTGGTATTTTTGCACCTGGTAGAATCCAACGGCACACACTTTGCGCCAAAAGAGCCTGTAATACCTTGGATTACTTGGCGTGAGTGATACATGTGCAGAAAGATCGTTATTAAGCCGTCTATTTGATGGGTTATTTTTCTTTCGGGGTTTAACCCCGAAAGAAAGTCGACCACAACAATCTACATAGATCTTCTGTTTTTGAATTTCACCAACATCTGTTATCCGGCTAACCGTACGGAAAAGCCACTGACTTACCAACTCCCTTCCACCTTAAATCACGAACTATTGCTCGCACCCTTCTAGCGCTAGGCGCTCCATCCATAGATGACGCAATTTAAAGTCTGCACATCACCCTTCAACTGCCCCCGCCACAAATACAAATAACACCCCGCCCTTCTGCCAAAAAGAAACATTAAAACCTTTATAAGCAATGACTTTTGGCGCTCCATTTTTATTTAACGCGGGAATATCTCCATGTTTTTCGGGTATATACGCAACTTCGTATAACGTACTTAAATCATGCTGAGTTGTCTGGCTTTTAGCACCCTGGCGGTAACGAAGTTGTGCAGCCGTCACACCTTGAATAGAACAATACCGGCCACCTATTAATTGTAAGCTATTTGCACCACCAACGATTTCATTCACCTTCGTATTAATAAGATAAAAATCCAACGCGTTAAAGTATTCACGTGCAGCATCAATACTTGTTGCCTGCGTTTCAAGGGGCTTTAACTTCAAATGGTTCTTTACCACCTCCCCCGCTATCGCTTTAAAATTATTATTCTGAACATTCCATTGCGCCGTAAAAATCACACCAGTAAGGGCCAAACAAAACACCGCCATACCTGCAAGCAGTTTTGCATATAGAGCGACTTTCATCTTAGGCTGAATATTTTCATCATGACCTACGATACTCTCCTGTAACAAAAGCAAGTCATCCAATTTATTGCTATCAAGTTCCTGTTCTAACAAGTGACGTTCAAATGCGCGCGGTAAACTTTCTTTATCCTCAAAAGGCATCTTATTCATAATATCCCCTTGTTTTTATCCGCCGAGCTTAAAGTTATTGCATTATCTTCGTTACATTTTTTTCTCAAGCGGTGCATTCTAGATAAAAATGAACCACGACTAATATCGCACAAGGCACAAACCTCATCAGTGGAGTGCCCTAAAATCACCCAGTGATACAATAAATCTCTATCTTTTGGCAATAAACTTTGCCAAAGCTTATCAGCCAGATCTTTAGAAATTATGCAATTTTCTAAGCTGATAGGCGATATATCGTAACGACTCATTTCCTCGTAAGGCTCGCTTTGCCAGCGCTGCTTGTAACGATAGCTATCGATATAGACATTACGGATTAAGGTTCGCATCATTGCCAGTGGTGCAATAACATCAGGCGATTTTTTTTGATTATTAAGGTATTTTTCAATAGCGGTTTGCAATACATCGTAAGCATCGTCCGCATGTAAACTTAATGCATAGGCGTAACGATAGAGATCCTGAAGCTGATCCCGATTAAACGTAAAAACCTTAGTCACCGGTCAGACCCATATGGATCACTATTCTCGATCAAAAGCACAACATCTCCCTTATTTCGTGTCACGGTGAAAATTAGGTTATGCGCTGAGTCTACAACACCTGCAAAACCTGTAATACCTACAATATTATCTATACATTTTAAATAGCGGTGCAATTTAATAAACAATGACACGATGCCTTTCGCCGAGACAGGAGAAGACTGCATATTCAAATGAACCGTGAGTGGCTCGCTACTACTATTAGCATAATATGCCAAGCGTATGCTTTGCTCTATTTGTGCAATACCCGAATACCAAGACCAAGGAAACACGGTTGCCTGCTGACTATTCACTTGAGCAGCAATAAAATCGGGAAACTGACTACCGTACACGTTAATATCCCACTGAACAGAGGGATAGTTTTTTGCATAAGCAAAGCACAAAGCCATAAATGTTTTTGAAGGAAAAGCATCACCCGTAACCGGAAAACTCGTCGACAGCGCCTGTTCTTTTCGTCGCTGAATATTATTGCGATAAAGAGTCCCGCCCAATGAAGACGAAGCCGGTGAATTTATCGCTTGATGTAGCACGTGCAGCTGTTGAGCATAGGTTACCGTCATACAGAGCTCGTAGAATACTGGTCATAGATTATCTGTGCTTTTTTTCGTTCGCATTCTAATACCGAAAAGTCGGGCAAGTTACTATCCCATTCGATTAAAGTGGGCACCGAAGGTTGGTATTGGCAAGCATATTTATACAATTCAAAGACTTCGTTCGACACGGGTTGAGTATGTGTATCTATTGCTAGCCCATCACTAAACTCAAAACCGGCTAAATGAATTTCACAAATACGTTTTTTTGGCAACTGCCGAATAAAACAATAAGGGTCTTCTTGTAAGTTCAAGCTATTTACATACGCGTTATTAAGATCGAGTACCAACAGGCAATCAGATTCCTGCGACACCTCGGCTAAAAACTCACCTTCCGTCATTGCCGCCCCCTCGTTGACTTTAATATAACGAGAGAGGTTTTCGATGGCAATACGACACCCTAAAAAGTCTTGTACATGATTAATTCTGGAAACCACATGCTTTACCGCTTCAGGGCTATAAGGTATTGGCAGCAAATCATGAGCATACTCACGCTTCAAAAGTGCGCAGCAAGCATGATCGGATATCAGCGAAGGCTCGAACTCAATATAAGCTGCTTTCAAGCGCTGTAAATAATCGATATTTATAGGCTCAACACCCCCTAAATTCAAGCTTACGCCATGAAAACGTAAAGGGTAATCTTCTCTTACCTGCATCAATATGTCACGCCCGCGACCACCGTTTAAATAGTTGCAACTATGCACCTCAAACCAAGGGACTTTAGGCCGATGCTGCAGCACATATGGGAAATGGGGCGGGCGCAAGCCAATACCTACGCCCTCGCAAAGTTGGGGTTTCACTCTATGTTTTAGCTGGTTTGATTTTCGCGATTTGGCCACCCGTGATTTTTTCACAGGTGGTTTGTGGAACATACACCCATTCGGCATCAAGATTATCGGATTTGGCTTGCCCTGCACAATTATGAGAACCGTCAAGTGCGCCACAATCGTTCATTCCAGCTTTTGCAATGCCAGCACACTTTTCCCAATGTGTTGGCGCTTCCGGCACGGCTTGAGCTGCCACGGGAAACAAGTAAGCGCCAGCGAGAACAGTATTGGTAAGGGTCATGGTAAGAATATTTTTATGCTTCATAGTAGATACTCCAAAATGGTTAGGGGGGGAGGTAATAATAGTTTGTCCAATTTGACGAGGGAGCCTGTTTTCTCAGCAAGGCGCTCGAAGAGGCGCATGCCGAGGCATGTAACGCTTTGAGCAACGCAGCTGAGGAGACAGGAAACAAGTATTATTGGATAAAGTATTTTTTCCTCGGCCCTTAGGTTCGCAGGGGGAATTCCCCTCCTAACTCACACTGACGTTTGACGCCCTGAATTGATTGCAGTGCAAACATTTTTATTTTTAAGCACCGTAAAAAATCGCCAACCTAACCAAGCGCATGCCGGGGCCTATAGGTTATAGCTCATTAAGGGTAACGCATCGAGGCAGGAACCTCTTATAAGACATTGCAGGAGCACAATGTCGAGGAGAAGTTATCGAGGTATGTAACGCATTGAGCAACGAAGGTAAGGATGTCGAGATCCAGCATTAGTGGATGAAATATTGTTTCCTCGCCCCTCAGATTAAAAGTTAACAGCAAGTCACACCTGTCGATTATTTGTAGCCCTGCCGATCTCTGCTATTTTTGACCAGTAGAACCAACACGCTACACAGCTGTCAGACACTTCTTACGTAAAACCAGCATGTCATTTCACACCACACTCAATCAGGGGTAAGCATGAAAAAGACCGCACTGTTACTTTCATTATCACTTTGCAGCATCGCTAGCTTTGCCGACACCAAAGCACTGCAAAAAGCCATAGACAGCGACCACAGAACACCCGCCTATACCGAGCGTGACGCATCCCGAAACCCCCTCAAAACCTTGGAGCTGTTTGATATTCAGCCTTACCACACGGTGTTAGAAGTTTGGCCTGGTGGCGGATGGTATACCGAGATATTAGCGCCCTACTTAAAGAAAAAAGGCACGCTCATTGCTGCGCATTATGACTCAAGCGATACCCAGGCTAGCTATCGTCCGGGCTCACGCGAAGGCTTCGATAAAAAAATGCAGGCCGGCAAAAAACACTATTCAAAGGTTGTTACAGCTTCTTTGATGATTGACGAGAACACTAAGCAAGTAGTTAAGTCACCTGCCGCTGAAAGCTCGGTTGATAGAATTGTCACCTTCCGCAATACACATGGTTGGTATGCACGCGGCATAACCGACACCATGATGAGTGAGTTTTATTCACTGTTAAAGCCCGGCGGAAAACTCGGGCTAGTGCAGCATCAAGCCGCAGAGAATCAAGACTGGGCATCCAAAAACATCGGTTATGTGGGCCGCCAAGCAATTATCGACTCTGCTTTAAAGGCAGGCTTTACCCTAGAGGCCGAGGGTTATTTCAATAACAACCCAAAAGACTCGCGCCACTATGAACAAGGTGTATGGCAACTGCCACCCACATTACGCGGCTCAGAGCAAGACACACAAAAAGCCAAGTACACTGAAATTGGCGAAAGCCACCGCATGACACTAGTCTTTATCAAACCCGAATAGCGCCTAAGCAGCTATCCCGGGCAGTGCCATCACCCAAAGAAAACCTCAGCATCTGACTGAGCTAGCATAAATAGCTTGGTCGGATGCTCAGCTAAATCACATTAGGGGCGATGCAATAATAGTTTGTCCAATTAGACGAAGGCGCCTGTTTTCTCAGCAAGGCGCATGCCGGGGCCTATACGGACATAGGTCATTAGGGCAGCCCTTTCAAGGTGAAATAAAAACCATCGTGGATTAATT
>NZ_CEXWTU010000197.1:0-9419 GCF_982758155.1 Marinagarivorans sp.
TGGCGTTCTTTATAACTTATCTAGTGATTTAACGAGTGCATGTCCTCGCTTATTGCCGTGATCGAACTCATCGAGAGTTCAGGTGTGCCTGTCCTTGATTTTCTTGATTTTATTTACGACATGTAGTTGTGCTATGAATTTCCAGGCTGCAAGGCTAAAAGATTGTTAATAAAGAGCTGCTTGAGCAGCTCTTTATTAACGAGGCGTTTTTATCAACACCCTCAATACTTAATGGGTTATAACAATATTATCCCAAGTGATTGGCCCTGCAGAATTTGGCAATGCACTTGAACCCCAAAAAGCCAACCCTATACCCGAGACGCTTGCATAAGCAGCGCTGGTGCTCAGCGGTGTACTTATCTTGGCCCATTCGTTTGCCGGTAAAGTTGATGTGTAGATGGGATCGGAATAGGTAATTGTTCCATCTTGCTGCGCAAAGGCGAAAGCGACTTGGAGATTTTGATCCATTGTATACACCTCAGGAAGGTTAATACTGGCAGACAATATTCCCGAATAAGCGCATGAATCCAAAATACCTATGCTTGATTCTGGCTCGTAGAGAACAAACGACCACTCGTAGGCTGCCGTTTCCCACTGAGGGTTTAATGAAACAACAGAACTAACTTGTAACTGCCAAAGATCGTACTCTATTTCAGCCGTTGATTGCGGATATATTAAATCAATACTGTACCTACCACTTGCGCGATCATAGTGCTCCGAAAAGCATTTATTTACAGGCGTATCACTGCCCTCTTCCCAATAAATATTATCCACTTGAAAATGAGCATTACTTTGTAGGTTCCACATAGGTATCAGCTGGAAGGCCATTGCAACGTTAGTAATATCTAAACCATCAATAATTAAATCATTAACTGGTATGCGGTAAGTATTCCACTGATCAAGCGTATCAACATTTAAACGATAATCAGTGTTTTTACAGGGGTAACCGCACTCAATCACTAAATCTAAACCTTCAGTAGAATCGCCATAATCCAACACCTTTAAATCAAATACTATTTCACCGCCAGCAAAGCGGCTCATATCAGTAGTATTTTCTGCGTAAATCCGCGGCATCGCGTTGTATTCCGTATTATCGTTATACTGAATATCTAACACCGTATTATGCTCAGGGTCACCGCTATCAATCATTGTCATCGTAGCTAGAAGACCTTCCTCTCCTAAGGCTATATCTTCGAACATATTGTAATCAGCTTTCAATTGTTGAAAAACAGTAGGTTCAGACCAGCCAGCGCATACGTTATTAATAAAAACAGCACCAGGCAATGCACTGCAAGACAACGCTTGCGAAGTACTAGAGGATGATTCACCAGATGAAGTATTTTCAGCAGGATACATCGACGGATCACTTGAACTACCGCACGCGGTAAGCGCGATGATAGAAATTGTCGCCAAAATGAGATTGTTAGATTTAAGCACTGTTATTCCTTATATTAAGGTAAATATTCAAGCTGCTTCTCAAAATAGAGCAAAGCTTGCAAGGCCGCATATTAACCTAGCATATACACCCATACAATTTAAGAGCGACCAAAAACCTGCAGGCACTCGCGCTGAACCTCATGCGTAGACGCTTATGAAAGAGAGGGTTAGGGGCAGGGCAATAATAGTTTGTCCAATCAGACGAGGGCGCCTACTTTCTCAGCAAGGCGCTCGAAGGGGCGCATGCGAGGCCTATAGGACATAGGTAGGGTAACGCATCGGGGCAGGAGTCCCTTATAGTTGAATTAATCGATTGGCTGGGCGGGGAATATTAAAGAACACCCGCGTATTAAAGAAGTGTTTAATCACTGTTCTGGAAAGGGTAACTCAATAAAACCCTGTGCCGAAAAACGAGATTAATGCAGAGCGACTACCGTCGCGTTTACAGAGATACCTGGTGAATTAGCGCGGTATGTTAAAGCGGCACGCGATATTAATGTGGCGATGCACATCGTTGGTGTATGGAAAAGCGGCGAGGCGAAATCGTGATTAATTGAAAGACATCCAAAACTCGCCCTTATAGGCCTAAGGTAGCCGCTTGTAATCCAATAATTTTACATCTTCTTGGGCTAGCGTATCTATAATCATTTGCGCAAAGAATCGAGCGCCCTTTTCATTTGAATGGGTTTTATCCCCAGCGACAAAATAGGTTTGCGCGGCTGATTGCCCGATACTGGAAGCCCAGTCATGTGAAAGCTTCATTAAATCGACCAAAGGAACATCGTTACTCTGCGCTATATTTATAAGTTCAGCTCTAATATTTAAATCACCCCAAATATGCTGCGAAGAAAGCACAACGCCGGTATTACGTATCATGGGTGATATGAGTATCGCGTTGGCGCCTTTTTCTTTTATCGCGGTAATCATATTCGTAATGCGTGAGCGATATTGGCTTGCGGAGGTTTGTTTATCATTATGGCCTAACTGAATCATCACCCAATCTTGCGCTTGCATACGAGCACTAATCTCACCCCAACGGTCGCCTCCATTGGGTCGAAATAGGTATGTACCCTCCCCCGAAACAGCATAATTAGCCACTACAATTTCATCATTGAAATGGCTTGGTATAAATTGCCCCCATCCGCTATAACGCGAAACAGCATCGCGATCTAACTGCGGCGACTGATCGGTTACCGTTGAATCACCAATAAGAAACAGATTTTTGTGGCTCAGTGAGGGCTCAGCACTCAAAAACGACAAGGCACTCGCCCCTTGGGTAATCCTTAAATTTAATCCTGGTATTCCAATATCATTTTGAAAGGGATCACCTTCTGGATCTCTTACATCAACAAGGAAAGATAACGTTTTTGGTGAATTTTCGGATTTCAGATTCGCCTCAAACATCAAGCGCCGAGATTCCGCAAAAACTTCTATGGGGCCGCTATAGCCATCCGCAACAGACATTGTGATGCGATAAACGCCGACATCATCACTTAAAAAACATTCTAACGGTTCGCCAATGCAAGTCGCTAATACATTATTTTCATTGCTATTATCAGGCATCGTCACAGGGAGCTCATCAAGTACTAATGAACTATCGCCAGCGCACGATACTAACGAAGCGCCTAATAAAGCAGCATTTAAAAAACGCCGAGAGTGCACAAACCACTGATAACGCACAGAGAAATTAGCCATTATAAAATATCCGAATAAATAAAGCGTTACCGATTAAGCTAGCAATTCGTTAAGGCGATTACCATCACCACCCATTCGGGTTGTAACCCCAACAGCAGAAGCTAAAGTATTTAGCAGGCGAGCATTAGGAGCGTTATTTAACTGAATAAACCGGCCACGCGATAAGATGCCACCGCTATTACCGCAAATAATATAAGGGAGATCACCCATGCGATGATCCGGGCCAGTACCAATTTGATTCGTATTAACAGTGACACCTAAATCCAAAAGTGTGCCTGATGGGGTAGCAATGCTACTGAGCTTATCTAAGAAATATTTAAAATGTCCAATCTGAATCCGATCCACCTTCTTACAAAGTTCATAAGAGTTTGATAGCGTCCGGTGAGAGGCTGTATGAAACTGAACTTTTCTACCATCAATAACATACTCGTGATCATCTTCTCGATCACCAACCTGTAGAACAGTAACGCGGGTATAACCCGAAGACAGGCTAAAAGCCATTAAATCCATATGCAAGCGCTGAATCGTTTCATGATTATTCGTATCATAAAGACGGGGTTCAACCCGGTCCATTGTGGAAACCTGCGCATCAGATAATGTAGCGTTGCTGATTTTCACCTCTAATTCACGAATCGTTGTAAAGTGCTGATCCAAACGATGACGATCATCGTTTGTTAAGTCGCTTCGACTTAACAAACCTTCAATCTCATTTTTTAGTAAATCATTCACACTTTGACGGCGAAGAGCAATAGGGTCGATAATATTAGACGCTGGGTTACTACCTAAAATTTTTCGGTATGCCCTAAGCGGTGAATCATAAGCAGGTCGCTGCTGTCGGGGACCAGCATACGATATGTATGATGGAATATTAAAACCTGAACCGCCCGCTTGATACATGCCCGCATGCAAAAAGAATGGCTCAACCCCTGAAGGATTAATTTGCCGTGCAACAGTTGTATCAATGGACTCAGCGTTGGACATTGTCTCTGCGCCGCGCCCATCCAGCGAGCTTGTTGCCGTTAACAACTGCGAGCAAGCTGAAGCGTGGTTACAACCATTGGCGCCATGCCGATAATTAACACCTTTAACAAACATCAGCTTATCGGCATAATTCGACAGCTCACCGCTTGCCCTATAAGGCTTATCACTCTCCATACTGGCTTTCGATATACTGCCAGGCTGCCAAGGCCACCAAGCTTCATCTTCACCATTTCGTGCCTGCACCACACCATTAGCACTGGCAATAATCGCCAAAAAAGGAGAGGTTTCTTGCGCCGAGGCGCCAGTAGCTTCAAGTAGGGGTAAACCCAAAGCTATACCGCCAACGCCTTTCAGTAATAAACGTCGGTTAATTCGTGAATTTGTTTGATTCTTATTAGTCATTACTGCTCTCCCACTCGAGTTACGAACACTTCATTAGTAACGAGGGCGACGATTAAATCGATAGTCGATAAGTTTTCACTCAAAGATCGCATGGAAAGTTCCCGTGAGATTTTCTCATCATCTTGGCGCGGCTCACGCGCTAAGATACTAGCGGCCCATTTTTTGGCATAACAACTGTGTGCATCCTCACTTTCAGAGAGTACGGAATTAAATTCAGATGAATCAGAAAACAGCTTCTGGCCTTCCGTCAATAAAAATATACCGGAAGAATCAATAGACCGACCATTTTCTAATGTACGATATTGGCCCAGACCATCAAAATTTTCGAACGCGAAACCCGCAGGATTAATCAATGACTTATGACAGCTAGACCCACACTCTTCTGTCACATTCACAATCACTTCTCTATTTGTTTGATTGGGTTGTGCCGGCGGAACCTCGGGTACTATTAGCCCAACAGGGGGAGACAAGTCACTACACAGAATTCGGTGCACTATATAAGCACCACGCTTAATTGTATTTGGTCGCTCTTGATACCCAAAGTAGGCTAAAAACCCAAGACGTGTAAATATCCCTGCACGCTGGTTTGAATCCAAATTGACTTGGGTCCAGCTATTTTCACTAAAATTACCACTTAAACCATACAAATCTGCCAACTTACGATTTACAAAACTAACATCAGTTGTAAATACGTCTCTAAACCCTTTATTTTGCTCAAATAAGTACGCCAATATTCGAGCAGTTTCCTCATGCACCATCGGCCCAACATCATTTGTAAAACCTGGCGAAATATTGATGTCTTTTTGTAGGGTGTCATATTGCCCCAGACCAAAATATTGGAAAAAGAAACGATCAACAGCTTGCTTACCTGCCGGCGTTAATAACAACCGTTCTGCTTCGCTCGCCAAGGTGGTACTGAACGCAAGCGCTCCAGTATCGGCGGCTTGAGACAACAGGCTATCAGGTGGGCGATTCGTCAATGCGTAGGCTAAATTGGCCGCGATTTCATGACTGGTCAAACGTGACCGGCCATCAATCATATTGCCACCAAAAGATGTACGGTATAAAAAAGAAGGCGATTGCAAAAAGGCTTCCAAGGTCACCTTGACACCAGCTTTAAAATCATCCAATCCCGACGTTAAACTTGCCCCTTTATTAAATAGGTTTTTGTAATTTTGCTTTTCGTTAGTCGTTAATGGACGACGAAACACCTTGCGCCCAAAATAATTAATATATGCATCAGCCTTACCCGAAACATCATTTGGAGAACCGCTAGGTACTAAAGCATTTAAAGCCGAACTATTATCAATCACACTTTGCGCGATACGCTCTGCTTCAGTCTGAAAATCATCGCGTAATGTCTGCCCGACAAAAAGGGAATCAGCCTCATTATCAAAACGCACAATTGCATCTTTTGTGACGGTATTACTTAGGTCACCCAAATCAACCTGAGGGAACAAATCTGCCATAGTATTGGCCCACTGGAGTGTACTCAACCGAGAAATCGTGGGTGTCGCAATGGGGGCATCCGAGTACAATAGGCTTTCTTCAGTGAATGTATCAATAATATAAGTCGCCACATCAGCAGCGCAACTATCGGTACATTTAGGCCCATCAAGAGGCATCGTAGCCGTAATGATACTGACTAAACTTTCTTGCGTTGAACAGGTGGTACATTCATTTTCTATAAGTGAAGGATACAGGCCGTTTCCGTCACCTTTTTCACCATGACAATGCCTGCACTGTGCTAAATAAATCGATTTTCCCGACGCGATTTTTTTAGGGTCAGGCCTATCAGTATACATATAGATATCGATGGCAGATAAGTTGGCATTATCTACAGGGGCTGTCACAACAATACTAATACTTCCATCCGATACCGTAAATTCAGGAACCTCAATATCATAAGCGACATCATGCCCCACCGTGGCATAAGTATCTAACCTTGCCGCAACGCTTTTACCTTCAACAGAAATATCGATTAATCGAGCTCCGTTGGCATTCCAATACATTTCCACCAATTTCAAAGTGACTTTATATTGACCTGGCGCAACAGGGATTTCATAGTTAAATTCACCCCACCGCTCAGTTTGATAAAGTGTCGCGTCCGGGGTTTGAGTGATGGAATCGGACGTCTGACCTAGATCACCACCAATAAAATAAAGGTCACCTTGATAAGCATCACCTTGAGAAGAGGTATAGGCGTCGCCACCAGCATTAATCCCCATAAGGCGCTGCCAGGTAAACTCAGCAACCGGCGCAGGCTGAATCAGCGGTGTTTCAGCATCAACAACACACTGAGCGCCATTTTCCGTACCATAAGTATCACCTTCTGAATAGGTGTCGAGCTGAACGCAGGATACGCTTACAACAGGAGCAACCACCCCACCATTGCAGGCGATTAAAGTAACCGCCAAGAACGCGTAAATTAGATATTTCATATAACCAAGCCCCTCAAAAGGTTTTAACAACCGTTGGAAAGACTGTAAATAGAGAATGTGGGTCAAAAATGTGGGTTTTGAAATGTGTAATATAATTGCGACAGAGTTAACAAAGTTGACTACAGCAATACAACACTCTGTGACTTATAACACATGCAGCAACGGATAGCGTTAAGTGGGTCCAACGGACAGACACCGGCTTAAAACCGTTCTGACTAGCTGCGTTTGTCAGTGGACTTACTTACACGGTATGGAAAAGTCAACATGATAGTGCTCATCATGCCTGACCCAAGAACGCTTCTTAGAAAACTGAATATTATTTTTTAGGTAGTTAGCGTATTTAGTTTTATATAAATTGGGCTGTAGCTCTGGATCAAAAATTACACGCCATAAATCATAGCCATCTTCCTGGGCCTGCTTATGAAGCGATACCAAATGTGCAGCTATTGCCTCGTAGTCAATTACAAGATCATCATATCGATCATTTTCATCAAATTCGATATTGTAACCAAACTTGTTTAGTGGATTAGTCGGTAGGTGAACCGACTCCCCTAATTGATTAATGACTGGTGTCATGAAATCTACCGATAGGCCATTCCTGTGTGTTTTATGAGGCTTAAATTGCCCCCCTTCTTTGAACCCAGTTTCAGCGTATTTATAAACTTTACTCGGTTGTTCGGTCTCGAGCTGTTTATATGCTGCAAGGATGATGTCTCTTACTGCCGAATGCACATAGGTTCTACCCGCCAACCGAGCTATTGAACTGTAACCTTCGTAGTTCTTACCCTTGGATGGAAGCTGAACCCCGTTCTCCAAAGAACCGCTGGAAGTAGTGCCATGGCACACGCTAGTTTCAGCCAAGGCGACCAAAGGCAATAATAAAATAAATAGAAGAAGGTACTTCATGTTGTTTGGGCACCAGACATTATAGTTAACATTTACGACGGAATTGAGTAATCAGCAAGGTACTCAATAAACTTATGTCACGCCATTCACTTTAGCGTGACTACCCTGCAATATTTTTTTTCGCATTTTTCTCGCGATTGGTTTTTCGATTAAGTAGGTACTGATTACTGAGATTATAATCATTCCAATACACGCGCCTAAAAACTGATTATTGCCTGTGCTTCTGGCAACCTCCCAGCACATTGCCATGATGAGGTTTTGCCAAATGAAAATGGAAAATGACATTTCACCAAAAAATTTTGTGCCAGGTAACGAAAATAATCGAGAGGCAAGCCCATTTCCACGGGCTAAATCTAAAATAATAAGCATATAAAGCGGCATGAGTAAGCCATGTCGTAAAAAGTACTTCAATGGTTCTTCGATATTTGGAATACATGCAATCGCAATGACGCTTAAGAGTGCTATGTCGCCAACCGCTAACCAATGTGGCGGTTTTTTCCAGCTGGAGTTAAAGCGACTGATGCCAAAGGCTCGACTTAATAACATACCCGCTACAAAATGAGCCACCCAAAATATAGGTGTGGCGCCCAAAAATATACTCCAATCTCTGTTGAGTTTTTCCCCGGAAAACATGCCCAGCGCAATGACGATGGTAGGCAGCAATGAGATTAGAGGGAGAGCGGCGAGCAGTAAAATCATATATTTACGGGAGAGCTTACTGAGCCGTAGCATTAGCCACGGCATTATTAGGTACATAAATAACAGGGCCGATAGCGCCCATGTTGGCCAACTCCAAACGGGTACCCATTGTGGCACCCAAGCCTGTGTAAGCGTAAGAGTCGCTAAGGCACTGAAAACCATAGTGGGTACAGGTGTGTTTTCGCCCAGCAAAAAACCCGTGAATAACAAAAAAGTGATGATGAGTATAATGATATGTATAGGAAATAAGCGCGAGAAACGCAGTAGCCAAAAATGTTTTTTGGAGCTGGTTAATTGTCCATTAGCACCCCAATAGAGGTACGCCAATATAAAACCCGACAACATAAAAAAGAAGCTGGTCGAAAAGTATCCGTGGGATAAAAATGTAATCAGCGTATCTGGCAGCTGGCCAACACTTTGCATTAGCGCTTTATATTCCGGCGGTTTCTCCATGCTGTACAGCGACCACAGGTGGAACAAAAATATGTGGAAAATTGCAAAGAAACGAATCCCGGTTAAGGCAGGCAAAAGTGTTGCCTTAACCGAAGGGGAATTTGTATTATTTAAGTGAGTTTCCACAAGCCGCTCCATAAATTTCATGTGGTTTAGATGCGCTCGATATCTGGCATCGTGTTAATAATGGTACATGTTTTTGCTACGGAATATATCAGGTATAACGTAAATTTTCTGCCACTAGTAAGGGCAATCAATCAAAAAAGGGAAGGAACCCATTTACAAACAGCTATGGAAACCACCCGCCCTCTCCAGAATAATCCTTAAAGATTACCTGATAGGTAATACTTGGGCAGCCCTTTCAAGGTGACTTTTTAACCAGTTTTTCCTTCGCTAATAGCTTTG
>NZ_CEXWTU010000198.1:0-9336 GCF_982758155.1 Marinagarivorans sp.
ATTAAGCCTGACTGAAAGTAACTGTGCACTTGGTGTGTCATCACATTTGCCGTAAACGCAACGAGCGGCACAGTTAAGCCGGCCTCCTTAATTAACTTTGCAGCAGTTTCCCCGCCCATAACTGGCATCTGCATATCTAAAAATATTAAATCATAGGCTCCGACTTTTGCCTTATCTACCGCCTGGCGTCCATCACCAACAATTTCAACTGAAATGCCCGTCTGCTCTAACAAGCGATTGATTATTTGCTGATTGACTGGGTTATCTTCAGCTACAAGTACACGCCCCATCAGTAATGGAACCTCGGCCTTTTTGACCGATGCAAACTGACGTTTTTGTAATTGCAGCCAAGCATCGGGGGACTCAATAAGCGTACCCACTTTATCCCCGGTATCTACATTAAGCGTAAAAGTACTGCCCACGCCCTTTTCACTGACGACCTCAAGACTGCCCCCCATGAGCATCGCTAAACTTTTAGAGATAGTTAAGCCCAGCCCGGTTCCACCGTATAAACGGGTAGTGGAGCTATCGGCTTGAGCAAAGGCTTCAAATACCGATTCACATTCCTGCCGAGTCATGCCAATCCCGGTATCACTCACACTCACACTCATTAGATTTTTTTGCGGCCAACTTAACGATAAGCTAATGCAACCTTGCTCTGTAAACTTAATCGCATTGTTACAAAGGTTAAGCAGCACTTGCTTTAAACGTGTAGGGTCGTTCACAATCCTTTCGGGTACGGGAAAATTAACGCTTACACGATACTCTAACCCTTTTTCCTGCGTTTTTAGTTTTACATAATTTTCAATATCACTGAGCATAGGTACTACATCGATATCGATATTTTCGATCTGGACCTGGCTAGCTTCTATTTTTGAAATATCGAGAATATTATTAATCATGGAAAGTAAGTGGCGGCCGCTGTTCATAATAATATCAACAAACTTCAAACGGTCAGTGACAGAAATAACGGGCTCTTGTAACACTTCTGAATAGCCGAGGATTGCCGTCATAGGGGTTCGGATCTCATGGCTCATATTGGCTAAAAATCGGCTTTTGGCTTCCTCGGACGCCTCTGCCTTTTTTTGTGCCATTAAGGCTTCTTCCTTTGCTTGCTGCAGCTGACGAATAAGGTTTGCGTTTTTGATAGCGGTTCCAACCTGAACCAAATAATCTGAAACCCGCCGTATATCCTTTTTTTCTAGCAGGCAATGGTGTTTATGGTTAATAAAAGCCAGCCCACCTACAACAGTATCCTCAATATACACAGGGAAATAAATGAGCGATAAGCTGGGCTTTATATCATACAAGCGCTTATCAATACTGGCGCCGGCCTTTACAAGGTCTGGGTGAAGGTGGCCAATATTAATTACCCGTCGCTGTTTCAGTCCCATCACAAAAATGCTATCGGCATCCGTATCTAAATCGAACTCCAGTGTTTCAAACTCAAACCGCTCACGATATGAAATGGCCTCACCATAAATACCCGCAATCACCAACCTATTCTTTTCGGGCTCATGTGATAAAAAGTATACCGCTTCCATAGGGTATAACTGTTCAAGGGCATCCAATAAACGTCGGATAATGCTATCAATTGTTAGCTGGCTATTCACCGCAACCGCTAATTCATTAATATGCGTCATCTCTTCATGCTGTTCTTTTAAACGTCTACGGGTTTTGTGTAGCCGCTGATGAATTCGATTCATCAGCCAGCCCACTCCAACCATAAAACTAAAAAAACCTGCAGTAGCAATTAACATTGGCACTAAAGCCAAATTCTGCCGGAAATAATAATTCGTTATCCAGCCGCCAATAAGGGCACCCACCACCTGAACATTAATGCCCCAAAATAGCAGCTGCATTCCCCCTAAAGAAGCCAACGTAAGATTACTCGTTGCCACAAAGACGGCGGCCAGAAACGGGTTGAAGCCCCAAGCGCCCACGTACAGACCGTACATCGTAATATCAAAGAGCAGGTTGTAACATTCGTGTGAACGCTCAGAAGAGAAGAAATAAGCCGCATGGGGCCAGAACAGCGTGTGCGTAAAGATAACCAGCCAAAACCAAGTAGGTATAATATCGCTTGGCCACATCAGGCTCATGTGAATGGCAAGAACCACCCACATAACCGCAATACGTAATGGGTAGTTATCACGGACATCCTGCGCTTTTTTTTCCCGCGACCAGGTCATCATAAATAATACCGTAACCAACAACCTACAACCGAGGCGCTAGCATCAGCACGCAGTCGAAACCTACGCGCACCGCATAGCCAAACCTTTTGTCTAGGACGCATGCATCCCCAGAGGGTTTGTTGTAGGTACATTAGCCAGCAAGATCCGCAGTCCATAAGCGCTCTACGCATTTATATCATCTATTCAGTGTAGACAAGGCGCTCTGGCTTTGAGATTAAATGCGTTATATGACGACTAAAATCCTATTTTTTGTGCGACAAGAGCCCTTTATCGCGAAAGATTAAAACAGATGTTTCAGCCATAAAAAAAGGAGGCATAAGCCTCCTTTTTTTATCGTGATTTGTTGTTAAAGAACGGTTCGCTACCCGTGCCTTGCGGTTTGCGTAGCGCCCTTGCGGTGCGATAGGGCAGAATCGAATTTTTTAGCCGCAGAGGCTATGGCAGCGTACATATCTTTATCCGAAGATTGAGCAACTACGGGAGCCCCCATGTACTGGCCTTTAGCTTCTACACTTTGCTCGTTTTTATCGACAGTAACCGTCACCGCTACCTCGCCAAGCTGAGGATGATGCCCGCCTACCTTTGTAAACTTCGTATCTACTGCGTCACGGATGCCGTCTGTAATATCAACATGATGACCGGAAAGATTAATTTGCATACTTGTCTGTCCTTTTGCTGAGTTTCATTAACAATGTGTTGCCTTTCACCTAAAAATGCAAGGGTCTTGCATTAATTATTTTCACTTTCATTAATTCTTTTCACTTTAGTGACAATAATGACTGTAATTCAAATTTCAACCTATTGCACCGCTTACTTTGCTAAACAGTGAGTTACGATAAGAAATATTCTAATCGACAATATCTCTTAAGCACTCGCTACAACAACACTAGAACTACTATTTGAACTAGAGCTACTGTTTGAGCACAAAAAATTACCCGCTTCACCGACTAAGTGTAGATCCAATTCCCAATAAAAACACCCTGCCCTTAGGTCAATTAATTATTAGTTTACTTCCGTTTAAACAAATCCTTAACGGTATCTTTTAACTTTTCCACATCGCCATCTTCGACATGCTTTTCCAGAAAACGATCCGCTTCTTTTTTCACTTTATCGCTTATTTTGCTTTTTGCCTTTTTTAGCTCTTCATTCAACTCGTCTTTGGCCTGTTCTTTGAGCTTCTCGGTGATGCGCGGGCCGTCAGGCAAACATGTTTTGGCCCCAATATCCGCCAAGTTTCCCTTACAGCGCAATGGCACGCTTCGCTTACGCCACTTTTCACCAACAATAACGCAGCCCTCAAGGCTGGTAGCAAAGTCCGCTAAGCGAACATCTAAAGGGAAGCGAAAATCACCGGTATTCAAGTCGATCTCACCGGCACTCTGGGCCTTAAGCTTTTGAATTTCGGCACTCAGCGATTCCAAGGTTACCTTGCCATGGCCGTAACGGGCACTCAGCTGTAGCGGGGCTAATTCGCTGTAAACCGGCCAGTTGTTATCGCTAGCCGCCTTGCCCTTCAGTAACGCTACGGCCTCACAAAAGCGTTTTTCGATATTGATTGTCGTCAATTTGATATGTGTCGAATCGGCTTTTATTTCTGCAAGCAAATTATTCGCCAACGTTTGATCTGTATCGCCAGAAGAAGTAAACGTTACCAGGCTATTTAACGCCCCCGCCAATACGGGTTCCTGCGCGAGTTGCTCCAGTAAATTATCGACCATCACCCCCTCGGTCGTGATTCGCCCCTCCAGGAGAGCGCTCGACTTGCGGGCATCAAATGTCATTTGCGCCCCAACTTGCCCCCCCGCCAACATCAAGCCAAAGGGTTTAACGGTCACAATGCCATTGCGCGCCACTATCGTCGCCGCTACCGCATTCGCGGTAACACCACTCGCAACAAGCTCTCCTACATCAACCGACAAAGTGATATTCAAATCGCGAATAAGCTCTAGCGGCAAAGGGCTTGGCGCCACCACCACGGCTGGCATAGCCTTTTCTTCAGTTGTGGGCGGTGGCGCCAAGTAGGCATCCACCCATAATTTATCGAGCGATAAGCTGGCGTTGATTTCAGGTTGATCAAAATGCTTGAGTAGCAATTCGGCGCTTAGCGTAGCCTTATCAAGCTTAACGATTGTGTCATTAAGCGCTAAGCTGTTATCCGTAATCACTATCTGGGTCTCGACCGCTAGGGCCTTAAAGACATTAGGGCTACGTGTCGCGGGTAACGCAATCCCCAATTGCTCGAGCAAGGAACGAACATCTAGCGTATCGCCCCTTACCATGCCCTTAAAACTAACGCCCTTCGCCCAACTGACATCAGCATCTAGCTGGATATTTAGCTTGGCATTCGCTTGTGCAATGGCTCTGCTTTTAGCATCCACAATCAAGGATGCAATAAGGCTTTCGACCACCAACCGCTCGCCACTGAGATCCAGCGACATACCGCCACCAGCATCTAAAGCGATTAACGGGTAATCCGCATATTTCAGCAGACCTTTGACTTGCGCTTTAAAATTGTAGCCTTGTAAGTTGAAGCCTTGCGTATGAATATTGAGACCGGATATATCAGTGACGATACCCGCCGCATCGCGATAATTCACCGCTAATTGCGTTAAGTTAAGCACGGTAATATCTAACGTCGGCGCTTGTTGATCAACAGCGGTAGTGTCCTTAGTCGTGGGCTCAACACTCGGCTCACTAAAGGTCGGCCAATTGCTTTGCTCTTTAGCATCAAGCCAGTAATTAAGTACAACGCCATTAACATCAACACCGTTAACTTCAATTTTGCGGTTGAGCAATGGCTTAAACGCCACAGACAAGGCCGCTGAATCCAGCGTCGCTAAAACCTGCTGTGTATTAGCATTGCGCACTTCAACAGCCGCGATCTCAAGAGCAATATTGGGGAAAAAGCGCCAGCCAATATCACCCGCTAAGTCGAGTTCAAGCCCTTGCTTTGCAGCCGTGTCTTGAATAATGGGCTTAAGGCGATTGGGGTCCAACGTGAAAATGAAAACAACAGCGGCCACCGCCAAAATTAAAGGCGCGCCAAAGACAACAGACAATGCAATAGCAAGTTTTCGCATAGTACTCATTCTTAATCAATAGAATAAACTGGCGCTAACCGAACGCTCGCAGTGCGAGCACACCAATAGACTTGGGTAATTTACTAAGACCGCGGGCAAAACCCTAAAGTTCAGCCTGCACTGCGCCCCTAAAGAGTCTCACGGAACGCGTCCATCTCAACCCTCTGTAATGTGTGTCCCACTATAAAAATACGCCCGGTATAACGGCGCTCACCGGTACTACTGAACTCAAAACGGTACTCACGCAATAACCCGAAACCGCCGCCAGCCAGCTTCTTGAAACGCAGTTTAGATAAGCCAATACTCTGATCCAATAGCTGTACATCCGACTTATCGCATGCCGCGTTCGCGTGCCGTAGCGCTAGCTCTCTAATTGCCAACTGGCGCCAAAATATCCAAGCGCCAAAACCGACCAATACAATCAGTATCATTTGCTCCAACGTCATACTCAAACTCATCTTTAACTCATTAGGCCTTCATCATACCGCGTGTTGTTCAGCTAAGATTAAGCGCAGTTACAATATTGTGCAGAAATAGCGCCCCAATCAAAAGGATTAACATGAAACGTATTTCCGCCAGCCTTCTTATAGCAACCCTAGCTGCGCCTTTCGCACCAACATCTTCGGCTGCCGACCTCGACTTTGGCTTCGGTATTGATATCACTCGCAGCAATATAAAATTAGATAACGACACTCTTCGCACAAGAGATTTTGTCGACGACGATGAAGATGCCCTCGGCGGCTCAGGTTACGTCAAAATGCGCGTGAACAAAGGCCTAGTGGCAGACGCTGGCTTTACCCACGGCTCTAATACTATCTTTGGAAGCACGTTTGATCACTACAGCTACGATGGTGTGTTTGTACGTGCAGGGTATGAGTGGCAAGTGGGGAAAAACTTCACGATTACACCACACCTCGGTTTGCAGCATACTCGCCTGTATTTTACGGAAGGCATGTTCTTAAACTCAGGCGAAGAAGAGGAGGTAAGAGAGACCAGTACGCGACCCATTGTAGGCCTACAGTTAGGTGTGCCACTGGGGGAGACTTTCGCACTGCACTATCGTATTCAGCACACCGATCTTAACGCTGGCAATCTTGTACAACAGACACTGGGCTTCTCCTTTATGCTTTGGTAGTGCTACGAATGAATAGCCCCGTCCAAACAAGCGACTAGCTCCACCTCATCAATAGGTTTTGTCAGCAAGCCGGTTACGCCACACGCTAATATACTGGCTTGCTCAGACTCCAAACCATGCGCCGTCAGCGCAAAGACTGGCAAGTTCACAAACTGAGGATTCGTTCGGATAATCCTCGTCGCCTCACGGCCATCCATACCCGGCAAAGAAATATCCATGAGTACGGCGTCATATCGGCCAGACTCGAGCAAGCAAAGGCCCTCCTCCGCACTACTTGTGCAGGTGACCTCGTAAGTTTCATCTTCAAGAATCCATCGTACAAGCTGTTGGTTATCCGGATTATCTTCGACAACTAAAATATGCCCCTTGCTCATTACAAGCTCCCAGTACCATTTTACTCATTCAGTATAGGCACAAGCAGCTAGCTGCACAAAAAACAATCAATTTTAGTTACGCTACACTCAAGAGGCAATATCCACACTTATCCACACCTATCCACACCTATCCACACCTAAACAGGTTAACCCGTGTCTCGATGGCTTTTAGGCGGTTTATTAATCGCGCTGATATACCTTAAATGGCCCGAAGCGCGCGTTACGTTAGGGCCCGGCATTATGGCGCCAGAGCCTCCGCAACAAACTCCGATTAAAAACCCCATACCATTCCCTGTTGACCACTACATGATTACGCCTTTGGCGGAGTTTGAAATTACCGCCAAAGTCCTCTCCCGTGAGCGCTACCGTTTCGACAAAGAAGCCGACCTATCCCCAATAGACTTCGCGCTTGGCTGGCAATACATGTCTGACGAGGAAACCCTACAGCACATCAGCGTCAGCCAAGGCCACCGCTGGTTTAACTGGCAAGCCGATCAGCTACCTATCCCTCAGGCCGAAATCTCGGCCAGCGCGGCCAATATGCACCTTATTCCCGCCGACGATAATATTCGTGCACAACTTCTAGACGTTAAGCAAGGCAGTGTTATATCGCTAGTAGGGCAGCTAGTCGAGGTCCACGACACCCAAGAACAATGGCGTTGGAGTAGCTCTCTTACGCGCGGCGATACCGGTGCGGGCGCTTGTGAAATTATTTGGGTTACACGCGTAACCCACGTGGCACCTTAGTTAGGGGCAGCCATAAGCCGCCTGAATTTACGCCGCTAAAAATACAGACACAATAACGAGTGAGACAACCCCCAAGCCAGAACTGGCAGGGCCTATAGAAGTGCTATTTACGCAATAGCGATAAGGGCCGAGGAAAAAATACTTTATCCAATAATACTTGCCTCCCGCTTCCTCAACCGCGTTGCTCAAAGCGTTACATGCCCCGGCATGCGCCCCTTCGAGCGCCTTGTTGAGAAAGCAGGCGCCCTCGTCTAATTGGACAAACTATTATTGCCTCGCCCCTAAAACCAAACCCAATAAACTTAAAACCACCAAAATACTCAGCGCAAGGCTCGCCATTGTTTTGTTGATAAGCGTATTTTCGGTGAATTGCAGATAATGCAATTTATACAGCCAGTTAATCAAACGACTATCACGACCTTGCTGGCGAAGGGTTAATTGTTGCCAATCCAGTGTTAAATTCACACCGGTTGAAGTGACAGCCGTTAGCCCGGTTAAGTGATTTAATTGGCCATAGCGCCCAACATTAGCGGCAATACTCTCGCTGAATAACGATTTAACCGCTCCTACCGAAGGACTACGCGGTACACCCGAGAAATCCAAATGCTTTGGACCTTCTGGCGTATTCACCAATAAATGCTCGCCCGCCGCCGATTTTAATATTCGCACGCCTTGCCACTCGGGTTTAGCGATAACCGCAACGCGTTGAATATCATGCTGGGATACCGGTAAAAACGACACCTCCAGCCTCTCGTAAGCAGGGCCATAACCCGGCTTGAAAATAAAAATTGCGCCGGTGCCCGCCCACAATAAAAGCTGCGCAGCTAATACCCAGCCCAACCATTTATGCCAATTGCGCAAAGCCACAACAAAATCCGACTAAGCGTTTAATTGGCGCTGGCGTACGGCTTCAAACATACAAATACCCGCTGCAACCGAAACATTCAAACTACTCACGCTACCGGCCATAGGTATATACGCAAGGTGGTCACAATGCTCGCGCGTTAAACGGCGCATGCCTTTACCTTCGGCGCCCATCACAATGGCTAACGGCCCAGTTAACGGCGCTTGGTAAATATTCATCTCCACTTCGCCCGCGGTACCCACAACCCAAACACCGCTTTCCTGCAGCTTTTGTAGTGTGCGCGCAAGGTTAGTTACTGAAATTAACGGCACGGTATCCGCTGCGCCACACGCCACTTTACGCACCACCTCGGTCAAACCCACAGAATTGTCTTTGGGCACAATCACCGCCTGTACACCCGCCGCATCGGCCGAGCGAATACAGGCGCCCAAATTATGTGGATCGGTAACGCCATCCAAAACCAACAAGAAAGGCATGGCTTTTTCTCTATCGGCCACCATCACATACAAATCGTCTTCCGTTAGCGCCCTTGCAGGTTTTGCCAACGCGATAACGCCCTGGTGATTACCATCAGCCATTGTATC
This sequence comes from Marinagarivorans sp., assembly GCF_982758155.1. Taxonomy (NCBI): domain Bacteria; kingdom Pseudomonadati; phylum Pseudomonadota; class Gammaproteobacteria; order Cellvibrionales; family Cellvibrionaceae; genus Marinagarivorans; species Marinagarivorans sp. The sequence continues at coordinate 8,981 of NZ_CEXWTU010000198.1, forward strand.
GAGTGTTTTTCGAGGCTTCTCGCTTACCGAAATACCGTGCATTTCGGCAATGGCCAGAATGCTTTGCATGCGCTGATCTTGGCGCCCCTGTAATACCAGTAATTCGAGAACGCGCTCGGGCGCTGTATTCAATAGGGATTGAATGGCATGTAGGCCGAAGACAACTTGATTTTTCATGATGTAAATAACTCAATAAAGAAGGGCTGTAGGCCGCTTACGCGGCCGCTATAGCAAGCAAGAATAATAGGTGGAAGTTTAGGAACTAGGAAACAATATTTCATCCACTAATGCTTGATATCGACATCCTTACCTTCGTTGCTCAAAGCGTTACATGCCTCGGCATGCGCCCCTTTAAG
>NZ_CEXWTU010000199.1:0-9330 GCF_982758155.1 Marinagarivorans sp.
TTTGATGCGGTTCCAGATGGTGATGACATGGCGCCGTTAAACCCACTGTATGGCTATGATTGGGATAACGACGGCATGCCCGAAGTGTGGGAGCAGCAGTACGGGCTGGATGACTTCAATCCAATCGATGCTTCCTTCGATAATGATTTTGACGGTCTCACCAACCGTCAAGAATTCTTATCCGGCACCGACCCCCGTGATTTAGATACCGATCGCGATGGTGTTAACGACAACATCGACCAGTGCTCCGACACAACCGATACCAGTGTTGATGCTAATGGTTGTGGCAATAGCCAATTGGATGATGATGGTGATGGTGTGAACAACGCCAATGACGCTTATCCAGAGGACGCAGATCGCTGGGAGATCAATAATGACTTAAACCTCGATAAATTAACTTCTGACCTAGGAATTGGACTGCAGCCAATCGGCACGGCTCGCTATAGCTTAGGTTACAGTGCGGCTGCCATCGGGGATATTAATGGCGACGGTATCGACGATTTCATCATTGGCAGCCAACACGAAGATCCTTGGAGGTCAGGGACTTTAAATGGTGTGAGCTATATTATTTTTGGTACTCAAACTGGCGCACCAGAGGATATAAAACTCACTGAACTCGATGGCTCCAATGGTTTTATCGCTGCATCTCGCTGGAGCTTGAGCAACGGTACCAGTGGTACGGTTCGCACGCATGATAAGCACTATGTATCAAGCGCTGGAGATTTTAATGACGACGGTATTAGTGATATTGCTATTACTGCAAAACGTAAAGGCGATGCGGCTATTGTGCATCAAGCCGAGGTTTTCATTGTATATGGCCGGGAAGCAGGCAAGCCCTGGCCTGCCCTGGTTGACCTTTCCCTGCTAACCGCAGAAGAGGCATTTATTATCACCGATATTCCAGGTACTTACCTTAATACACCACGCGTGGTCGGGGTGGGTAATGTAAATGGTAGCTCAGGTGATGACATACTTATTTCTGCAGCCGAGTCGGTTTTTAATCCTGTGACCGGAGTCAACGATGAGAGCGGCCATGCTTATCTAGTGTTTGGCTTTCAACCCGGCGAGAAAAATAGCTATGGAGTGACGCAAATAGACAGTAGCACGCAACGTATCACCGGGAGCCTCAACTACGATGTGCTTGTAAGTGCTGCGGGGGATATTAATAATGACGGCTTTGCTGATTTCATGCTGAGCTCTAAGGGTTACCTTAGTAATATGTATCGTCCAGAGGTCTATATATTCCTCGGCAATGATGACGTCAATACGGATGGTACCTTACCCGTATCTCAAGCTGACTTAACCATCAAGGCACCACTGTTTAGGCATTTAGGTATCTCCATGAGCGCCTTGGGAGATATTAATAGTGATGGGGTAGACGATATTATTATTGGCGATAGAGTCGGGGGGAATAATACGGGATCATCGTATGTAATATATGGTGACGAAGCACTCGGAGATTCCGAGGTAGTGGTAAATGTTGATGCGTTACACCACACTCAAGGTTTTTCGATTCATGGCGCAACTAATGGCGAGGCAGCTGGCCTGGCCGTTACGGGTGCTGGTGATTTTGATGGTAACGGCTACCCAGACCTTTTAATTGGGGCCCCCCGTGCAGAGAGTAATGCTGGTAAGGCTTACATATTACTCAACCCCAATGCAGACTGGCCAAAGGTAATCAATCTTGACTCATTAGAGGCGGATCAAGGTTTTGAGATTCTTAGCGCGCAAGGGGGCAGCGCTACAGGGAGTTTTGTATCATCTATAGGTGATATTAATGGTGATGGTAAGGATGACATCTTCGTTGGTGCGCCTAGATATTCATTGACTGAAGATGGTAGAGAGGGGCGTGGCTACGTAATCTACGGGGCCAGTTTGAATTAATTTAAATGCAACCTTTTTTAAACGGCCCTTTTTAGGGCCGTTTTTAGTTGTGCTCAAAGACATGAGCTGAATGGCATTGAGGGGGGATATTAATTCAGGGTAAGTCATCCTTACAGTTGCATTAAGAAATGGCAAGAAATCGGTTTAAGCCTGTATATATAGTATGAATTCACTTTTTTGACCAAGATCTGGATTTCACCCTTGGTGAACTCTAGGTATGAGTCCAAAAGTGCAATCAAAAATACAAGAAGTTGGCTGGCCACTAAAGCCACCGCACTGCCATCCACCGGGTAATAATTATTCTGTGGATGCTCTGCGACATGAACGTAACGCCAAAGCCTTACTCCACGGTATATAACAAGGGCGAGGTGAGAACCAATATGTTTTAGATGGGCAGGCGCTTTAACCGTATCGCGTTGGTTGGCTTAATGACAACTACGGGCTAGCCACCAACAAAGTCTGGAAGAATTGACTAAAAATTCATTTTCAGTTTTTACTTGATGCCCAACTACCCTTACTTTAGCGCCAGCTAAAATAAGGGTTTTAATACCCCTCCTAACGCTTAAATAATTGAATGCACTAACAAAACCGAACCAACCTCGACTGATAAAATAATCAGCCAATTATAAAAACGGCCCCACCACGTCCCACCAAAACTCCTCCGTCTAAAAGCCCCCCACTATCGGTTTAGATTAATGGGAGTATGTTTTCGCATAAACCTTCCGAGCCCGCTTCCTTAAACCTAAAAAACGCAGTTGAAAGTCAAAAATATGCGTGCTCCTGTTGTAAAGTAAAAGGGGTGCAGTAAAAATGTGTGGCCACCTATTGGTGATAAATCATTTTTATCACGCGCGTGCATTCAATCGGTTTTTTTACGAAATACTAGCCCTTAAGAAGCGGCATTATAAATACTCAATTGCTCCTTGCGATAGGCACTTGGCGTTGCACCGACTAACTCTTTAAACGCACGATTAAACGGTCCGATTGAACCAAAACCACAATCCATCGCAATCACCAAAATGGCACGGCTTGCATACTCGGGGGAGGTTAATAGTTTTTTTGCTTGCTCGATACGGTAGCTATTCAGCATGTGATTGAAGTTACGGTAGCCTAAAGCGCCGGTAATCGATTGCGTGACTTTGTATTCCTGCTCGGCCATTAATAGCGCCAAGTCTGCCACTTTAAGCTCTGTATTTAAAAAAACTTTGTGCTCATCTAATTGCTCGCGAAGCTTGGCGGTTACTGCCGGATCACTTGTCGTGGCAGACGTACCACGGTGTGATTTACGCGAAATAATCGTGGCCTCTAGAGGGTGAAGCCTGCGATACCCAACAGCTAACCCGGCACCCACTAATGCAAACGCAGCCAATGAAGCTTTCGCACCACCTTGTGCTTGCTCAAATGCGGGTAATGTTGCGACAATAGATGAAGCCAGTAAAAAGATGTACCCCACCAAAAATATAAGCCGAAAGTGTTGCTCACGCTTGCTCTCTAGTCGACGATAGCCTTCTAGAGCCTCGACCAATGGCAGCAACAAAACGGTAGAGCTTAACAGCGTAATAACTTGGCGATAAAATGCAGCAAAGTCACTCCCGCTAACCACGTCACTAAACGATTCCGCCACTATCAGCAACGCAGAGAATACAAACAATGCCCCCACAATATACAGCGGCCAATGCGCGCGGGGCGTTGCATTACTGAATAGCTCGCGGACAAGTAGCCAGCTCAAGCCACAACTCACGCAACCCATAATCCCCAAAATCACTCCTAATAACGGTAACCAGGCTTGCACAAAATAATTGAGTGTAAACGCAAAGATGGATACCGAAAACAGCAGCCAGTAGAGCGTCAAAGGTGCTACTACTTTGAGCGATAAGCGCTTTAAAGGCGTTGACGAAATTGTATCTCGCGCGGCTGTGTGAATATTCACAGAAAGGGATCCTTTATATTTCGAACAATAAATCATCACATTGATTTTAAAAACAACTATTTAACCTGAAAATCTAACCGATTTCCAAATCGAGAAGACTTCAAAAGGCTAAATGCAGAGCATGGCGTTCAAATATTCTACAGGAACCTACCATGTCTCAAAAACTGCTAAACCTAAGTGCGAAGCTGTGGTGTACCACTGCGGCCGCTGGCCAGTTAGCCTTTATCGCTTTTATCGTGACCTATTACGGCATCAAGATAGTAGCGGGCAACTTCGCAGCATGGAACGATAAACCACTCATTATGGGTTATGTGGCTGGCGACACCCACGGCAACCTTATGTTTGCACTGCACGTATTATTGGGTGCCGTTATTACCCTTGCAGGCCTGATACAGCTGATACCTAAAATTCGTCAAAAATGGCCCAAGCTCCACCATTGGAACGGGCGTATTTTTATCTTACTTGCGGTATTTTTAGCACTGGGCGGCTTGTGGATGATCGGGGTAAGAGGGGCCACCCTATCCACCATTTCTTCTTTTTTTGGCGTGTTGGGCGCTCTACTTATATTGCTTTGCTGCGCTAAGGCACTTCATCACGCACGCCGGCGGCAAATAGGCTTACACCGACGCTGGGCACTGCGCGCATTTCTTGTCGTTAATGGTGTTTGGTTTTTCCGTGTGGGCATTATGGCGTGGATCCTAATAAACCAAGCGCCGCGTGGAATGAACCAAACCCTTTCAGGCCCCGCCGATATCGCCATCGCCTTCGGCAGCTACCTGCTCCCCCTCGCCTGCCTAGAACTTTATTTTAGAGCCCAAAGCAGCACATCCATAAAGTTCAAAGTTATGAGTAGCAGCATTATATTTTTAATGACGGCAATAATGGCACTGGGTATTTTCGGTACGGTTTTTATAATGTGGCTGCCATACCTGTAAATATTATAGAGGCGAGGTCTTAGGGTCGGGGCAATAATAGTTTGTCCAGTTAGACGAGGGGGCCTATAGAACATAGGTCGTAGGGTAACGCGGAGCAGTTACCGAGGCATGTAACGCTGTTGAGGAGGCAGGAGATAAGTATTATTGGATAAAGTATTTTTTCCTCGGTCCTAATGTCTTATTTCCTCGCCCCTAAAGTCCTAGCTCGGTTAAACCGGGGTGGTCTGCGGGGCGTGGTCCCAGCGCCCAATGAAATTTTCTATCGGCCTCGTCTATGGCTAGGTCATTAATACTCGCATATCGATAAGCCATCAAGCCTTGTTCGTCAAACTCCCAGTTTTCGTTACCATAAGAGCGAAACCATTGGCCGCTTGCATCGTGCCACTCATAGGCAAAACGCACGGCGATTCGATTCGCGTCGTGGCACCATACTTCTTTTATCAGTCGATACTCTAACTCCCTCTCCCACTTACCTTTTAGAAAGTCGACAATTTCACTGCGACCCAGAGGAAATTCGACTCGATTTCTCCACTTCGAATTGGGTGTATACGCCAGAGCAATTGCCGCTGGATTTTGATTATTCCAAGCGTCTTCTGCCTTGCGCGCTTTGGTAACAGCATCATCAAAACTAAACGGCGGGAAAGGTGGGCGAGCTTCTGTATTATTCATTTTCGCATCCTCGGTTTTAAATTAATCGATAAAGTCGTTATATTTTAAGCGTTAAGTGCTTCGTTTTTGCGCGCGACACACAAGGACAAAACTGCGTTGTCTTTTCGGCCTCTTGAAGGGCCGTGTCGCGATGGTCCGGCTCGCCTTCGATCAGCTCAACGACACAGGTTTTGCACTGCCCTGTTTTACAGCTATAAAGGGGGGCTAAGCCCTCGTCGATCAGTGCATCCAGTATGCTTTGCTGCGCGCCGACTTCGATTATTTTCCCCGTGCCCGCTAAGGTTACGGTTATAGCGTGATCATTAGTTCCACGCTCCGGGCTAAAGCGCTCGAATCGAATGCGGTCCGCGGTAATGGATAGGTCTTCTGCAAGCTCGCTGATCTCCCGCAATAAACCTGCCGGGCCACAGGCGTAAAAAACCGTATCGCTTGCTGCGTTCTGCATTACCCCACGTATGCTCAATCGCTTACCTTCGTTAGCAGGGTATAAAGTCATATTTTCACCGAAGGCACGTTGCAGCCTATCGAAAAACGCCATGTCTGCCTGACTGCGCCCCGCATAGTGGAGATGAAAAGCATGCCCTCTTTCGGCAAGGCTTTGAGCAATCGCTTTCATCGGTGTAATACCAATACCGCCCGCTAGCAGGATAACGGGCTGCTTTGGCTCTAGCTCCGTCTCAAAATAATTAGCGGGCACTGGGCAGTTTAGGCGCATACCAAGCTGATACTGCTGATGTATAGCTGATGAGCCTCCTAAACCTTGCTCTTTATTGAGCACAGCAATTTCGTAAATGTCACGTCGCGCCGGGTTTGAACAAATCGAGTAATGCCTCAAAACTGAGCTGCCATCATCTAGAATAACGAGGACTTCCAAGTGTGATCCTGCGGTAACTTGCGGCAAAGCATCCTGATTCGCACTGCGTAACTCATACGCTCTTATTTGCGGCGTTAACTGTCGGATACCCGTAATAACAAGCCCCAGCGGCCCCGCGCCCATTACTTTAGGCTCATTGATTGTTGACGCTTGCTGGCCCAATTCTGAGAGGCGTTGCTCAACCATGGTATTCACATCATCTTCGGTATATCTGGGTGTAATATGCTGCGGACAATTCCAGTCAAAGGCTTCAATATGAATAATAAAACCGCGCTCTATCTTAGCGCGGTAATGATCGAGTTTGAGCTGGCTGAAAAGCTCATGCTGAGCCGCCTCAATCACCTCAACTCGGCCTATAAGCTTTAAGCGCCGGCGATTAGGGTAATCCATAAAAAATAGCGACACCCGATTATTGTGGCTAATATTGCCGGTGCTTATGTACTGCCGGTTGCCACTAAAATCGGCGAAACCTAGCGTTTTTGCATCAAGCACCTTCATAAAACCTGCCGGCCCACCTCGGTGTTGAACATAGGGCCAACCTGTTTCACTGACACTTGCCATGTAAACACTATCGCGCTCGCTGATAAATTCAGCTTCGAATTCGCTTAATAAATAGTTGAAATCGTCGCCCTCTTCCATGCGCGCATAATTTTCACGACTGCGTTTTTCGCTTTGTATTGCTTTGACCGCATCGGTAAACATGAGGTTTGCATATTTATGGCCCATATCAGACGTCTCGAGTTAATACACAAATTTAGTTAATACACACATAATGGTGCGTGTAGGGGTGTTAAAAATTTGATTAAAAAGTGAGATACCAGCACCTGCCGGTATCTCACTTTTTAAACGCTCTAACGCTTAAGGGACGAGGTAATAATAGTTTGTCCAATTAGGCGAAGAGGTCGACTTTCTTATCGAGGCGCTTAAAGGGGCGCATGCCGGGGCATGTAACGCTTTGAGCAACGAAGATAAGGAGGTCGACATCAAGAATTAGTGGATGAAATATTGTTTCCTCGTTCCTAAGCCGCGTCGCGACTAAGGTCTAACTCGATCTTTGGAAAGTCGATTTCTACTTGGCTCGCCTTTCCTAAAATATTGGTCAATACGTTCATACCAACATGCGTAATAATTTCGACAATATCGGACTCGCTGTAACCCGCTGCTCGAACTTCCGCTAGCTCTTCTGAGGTAACGTCGCCATTGTGCTCTGTCAACGCTTGCGCAAACTTCACTGCAACTGCGGCTTTAGCGTCTTGACTGGTGCCTGCACGGTTGGCTTCAATTTCTGCACCGTTTAGTCCTGCTTTTTTACCGATTGCGGTATGTGCAGATACGCAGTATTGGCACTCGTTCTGCTGCGCAACCGTTAGCGCTATTCGCTCACGTGTGGCGGGATCTAAACTGCCCTCACCGGCAATGCCGTGCAGGCCTAAAAAAGCACGCAAAGCGCTAGGCGAGTTCGCGAATACTTTTAAAAAATTTGGCACCATGCCAAGCTGGCCCTGGATAGCGTTTAACAACTCTTGCTGTTCGGTATTGGCGTTGTGTTGATCAATGACTTGAATGCGGCTCATATCGTCTTCCTCAGTTAAATTAACGCGTGCAGCGAATGCTGCAGTGAACAATTAAGCGCATGGTTTACTGCTTGCCATGCCACTGAGCGTACTTTGCCAAACTTCCCGCGAAAGAAGAATAAGCATAGAATGTAATTTATTATTGCGCCAAGTGGAACAATCGGGATTACCTATGGACAAATTTCATCTACTCACTGTTTATGTTGCTGTGGCCGAAGAGCGAGGCTTTGCGGCAGCCGCTAGGCGGCTGAACATGTCCCCTCCCGCTGTAACACGAGCCGTCGCCAGCTTAGAAGATCAACTGGGTGTTAAGCTTCTTAACCGCACAACCCGCTATGTGCGCGCAACCGAAATCGGCTTGCGCTATTTAGACGATGCTAAACGTATTCTTGCTGAAGTAGACACTGCAGACCAAACCGCTACGGGCATTAATTCTGAACCGCAAGGCCACTTGGTGGTAACTGCCCCGGTATTATTTGGGCGCCTATTTGTCACCGAGGGTATCGTCGACTACCTAAAAAAATACCCAAAAATGCAAGTAGATGCGATATTTTTAGACCGAGTAGTCAACTTACTTGAGGAGGGCATAGATGTCGGCGTTCGCATCGGCGAGCTACCCGATTCCAGCATGCGCGCCAAGCGCATTGGCTCCGTGCGGCAGGTTCTATGCGCGGCGCCTGAGTATCTTGCAAAAAACGGGATACCCCAAAACCCTGACGACTTGCAAAAACATACGATTATCGCGTCCAAAGCTGGAAGCGGCAGCATCGACTGGCGCTTTCCCATCGCAGAGGAACACATCGACAAAAAAAGTAAATACAAAGTGCTGCCGCTAAAACCTCGGTTAACCGTCACAACTAACGATGCCGCGATTCAGGCAGCCATTCAAGGCTTTGGAATTACACGAGTACTGTCCTATCAAATCGCGAAAGAACTTGCATCTGGGCAGTTGAAAGTGGTGTTAGAGAACTATGAAACCGCTGCAAAGCCTGTGCACGTTGTGCATAGAGAAGGTCGCAATTCGGCGGTGAAAATTCGCGCGTTTGTTGACCTGCTGGCGGCCAACCTGATGCAGCACAAAGCATTAAACTAATGCCCATCCGCAATTCCACTCAAACATAAAAATTAACCCCATTAACTATTAACCATTATAAAAACCTCTAACTACAGATTATTGCGTGCAGATAAGTAGATAAATAGATAAATAGATAAATAAAAGTTTTAGCGAAGAGTTTTAACGTGTTAGAAGGCAACAATTCAAATGGCTTATACGCAATAACAATGATGTATAGGGGTTATCAATATAATTTGTTTTTGAGATTAAAAAAACTAACGACCAAACCATAAGGGACGTGCATGAAATAACTTTCCGTTTTTGAATTCCTAGGTGCACGTTTGCCTTCGTTAAAAATATTTTCAATAGCCGGCTATTACGCCATATTTTCGCCTCGCCAAGCAAGCACC
>NZ_CEXWTU010000200.1:0-9308 GCF_982758155.1 Marinagarivorans sp.
TATCGGCCGAGCGAGAAGCTCTTTTAATCTGCCGCGTAGCGGCTTGGTTCAACAAAGCATTCTACCGGACTCCGTTTCCGTACAAACACAGTCAGTGCGACATTTATTTCCGGGAACTAGTTATTTAAAATATTAATTAATAATATTAAAAGTGTAAAAATATGAGTGAAATTGAATTTGTATCTTTTGATAAAGTGAATGCAGAAGACTTGATGGTAGTTGTTAATGAGGATTCTCTGAGGACTCATTTGATCGACCATCCATATTTTGATGTCGCTAGTCTTCAATCGTGGGCGAAAGATAAAATTAAAGTGGATGCGCTGCAGGGGTGTCGTGTTCGGGTAGTGTATATCGGAGGGGTGTTGGCTGGTTGGTGTGGGATTCAGCCAGATGACAATGGTTTTGAGTTGGCGATTGTTATTTCAAAAAAATTCTGGGGCTACGGTATTCCTATTTTTAAAACGCTCATGCATTGGGCTAATGTGCTCGGGCATAAAGAAATACTCTTTCATTTGCTCGAAAGTAGACCTGAGTACAAGGCGCTGAATAAGATATCAACTAAAGTTCATAAAACGAAGCAATTAGGTCGGTGTTTTACAACTTATCATGTTCCCGTCATTAAATAGTGCGCGCATAACCGATAACTGGGCAGAAAATCTGCAGGTTTATGTGGGTGTTCGCTTGCTCATAATCGCACAAGGCACCCAGATATTTTGTCTGTAACTTATCCGGGTAGAACAATTAGTATTTCTCGAGTGAGAGCTATTATTTAATAATGAAATGACCGCCTGCTTGTTTGCCACTGCACCTGCCTCGATGCGTTATTCTAATCACCTGCCTCCCTGCAGGCCCTCTTCGCCTTATGGGATAAACTATTTTGTCTCGCTCCTAAATCGAACATAATTTTCGGTTGGTTTAGCAGGGGGGGCTTTGGATGTTTTTTGGGGTGTGGAATAGCGGTGTTTGGTCTTGAGCTCCTGCGCGAATATTTAGATATTAGCGCAGGAGTCATTATTTTTAGGGTGTCGTTATCTGCCTAGTGATCAGTTCCACTGGGCTTTACAGGATTGTTAAGGCGTAGCGTCCCATACTCGGCCAGAGGCTTTACCATCGCTAGGCGGGTTGAACACTTCAACGGCCATAACTTGGTATGTTGGGTCGTCACTGGCATCGAAGTTGTTCATATCTGGAAGTATCCAGCCAGTATCGGCCCAGGCTTTAACGTGATCGGCAAATATGATTTTGTGGTCCTGCCCAAGAGGAAGATGCTGGCTTGGCATACTCCAATATTGATAGAACGTGGTTATGTTGTTAATGGATGGCTTTTGGTCGCGTATTGTTCGGTAGGTAGAGTACTCGACCCCACCGCTAGTAAACGTCTTGCCATATGTGCCGTTATCACTGGGTGCGTATGCATTGCTCCATCTTTGCAGAATATAGTACTCGACTAAGTGTGCGGGGTTTGAGGTGGGCATATCCTTATTGTAGCCCCAGCCATACAGTGTAATGAAATTGGCTCCGCTATCTTCATTGAAGCGATAGCCGATAACTCTATTTTCATCACCAAAGTGCCACCCAGGGCCGCCTACGTAGTTGTAGCCGCCTCCCTGCCAGCTTACGCTGAAGGCGCCATCGGGATCCAAGGTTAAAGATGCAGAGCCGCCGTCCTTCCAGTGGGTAAAGAAAAAATCGCCCACATGGCCTGTTGCGTGGCTTTGGGTAAGTAGTGTGGGGCTGGTATATTTTTGTGTGTAAGCCCCAAATTTCTTTATAGAAATTCCCGATGATTGCGTATCGACATTACTTGATTTTGGTGCGTTCGGTGCGGTGGTGCAGCTTGCAAGGCTTAATGCCCCCACTAAAGCAAGGGTTTTGATGTGGGAATATGTTTTCAAGCGGTCATCCTCCAACTTTTAGGGTGCGTCATATACTGCTTTAATTGCGACTCTCAGCTATATATTAAAGCATTTTTTCTTAAAAGATCCAGTGCCTGCGGCCAGCTACACCGGGTACGCTATGTCTATGAGCGCGAAATAATAGTGCATTTATAGGGGCTTACCTAGTCTACATTTTGCCCTGGCGTCTAGCCCTGAAATTATCTGTACCGCATGCTTCAGTAGGGTTCGATTTTCTTCATTTTATTCCTTTCCGTTGCTACTCCTTCGTGAAATGGTCATTTTGATTTCATGTTAAGTTGATCTGGAAAGTCCTACTTCGTATAAGAAATTTCCACATAATATTCTGGCGGGAGTGTGATAATTGTTTCAAATGGGATGTATCCATTTTCATTGGGTGTATCTTCGAGAAGATTGAGGGAAACTGTGCCTCCAATGCTTTCTAGAAATCGCTTGACTGCATCCATCCCAACACCACGCCCAGATATTTTGCTCACTTCTTCTTTCGTTGATGTGCCCGACGCAAAAATTAAATCTGCAATGTCCTGTGGTGGCACGGTAGCACTAGCACCCCAGCGCTGTAATTGAACGCCTTTTTGGAAAAGTACTTGGGTGTTAATTCCCCTGCCATCATCAACGACTTTCACCGTCATGTTTTCATTTGTTCTTTCGCTAACAATAAGTATTTTTCCTTGAATGGGCTTGCCCGCGGCTTCTCGATCATGGGACGGTTCTATACCGTGATCTAAGCTGTTTCTTAGTATATGAGAAAATACATTGCTGATGGTTTCGTGAGCCTCTGTTCGAATACGCATATTTTGGTCATCGAATGTCACTAGAGGTTCTACTTTCTCAAGTTGTACTGCAATCGATGGGAGTGAGTTTACAATCTCATGAATGACTTCACTAAGCGGAGACGAGAGTGAAATATTCAATAGCATGTTTGCCGATTGAAGATCAGTTGACTCTTTGATTTCTGGAAATGCTGAGAAAGTTCGTGATATATATCGTTGAATTGAGTGTAAAGCAGATGCGTTCACCATGACTTTGTCATGATCCGAGTTATTACCTCGGCCCAGTATGAAGTGGTAAACCTGATGGTATTCAGCAATGGCTTCTTCCATCGCGTCTAAATCGCGCAGTAGCTTTTCTTTATCCCATGCAGTGTCTAAATTATTTTTGAGTTGGGTATAGTAAGTTTCTACCTCGTGGGCAACATCGCTGCAATGTTTTAAATCGTAGGTTCTACAGTTGCCTTTTATCGTATGCATGTTACGAAACAGTAAGGCTATAACCTCTTCACTACTTTCATTTGATCGCTTAATTTGTTCGCGGTTTTCGTTAATGAATTTCTGAGTGCTTTCTTCAAAATCTAGATACTTATTCTCAGGTATTTTAATGACTTGCGATATGATATCGAGCTCGCGTTTTTGGCTTAGCGCTTCGGCTTCGGCCTCTCTTAATGCGGTAACATCCCTGACGGAGACCATAAGTTTTGCAATAATGTCTTCGTTTAAAATGGGGTCCCAAGCGAGGGATAAATGCTGGCGCTTGCCATTGCGTTCGGCGATATAGTTTGTTGGTAGAGCATGTGCGTTGAAAGTGAAATTTAGCGAGTCTTCCCCGATTATTGATTGAAGGGCTTCTTTCGCTTGGTTAAGCGCATCACCACCAAACTCGGCGCCTTCAAAAAGGAGGTCAATTGCTCGTGTGCCTGCAATATGTGTGGTGGAAAATATTTTTTCCAAATAGGCTGAATATTCTGGATGTATATTACCATTGGGTTCGACCGTAAATAAGCCTTGCCGCATATTTCCCAGCATAGCCTGAATGTCATTATTTTTTACCGCTAGCTCTTTTGTTCGCTCGGTGACTTTGGCTTCTAATAGACGATTTTGCTCTTCGATTAACCGTCGTTTTTGTCGTTGTTTAATATAAAGATTCGTTAAAAAACCAAGTATAGCGAGTGAGTATAGGCTATAAGCCCACCATGTTTCCCAGGGGGGCGGTAGTTGAATAATGCGAATATCTTTGCTTTCGTCGTTCCATGCGCCGTCGTTGTTGCTGGCTTTTACTTTAAATCGATATGTTCCTGCATCCAAATTGGTATATTTTGCGCGTCGTTCTGTTCCTGCATTCACCCAGCCAGCATCAAAACCCTCTAGGATATAGGTATATTGATTTTTACCCGAATCGCGGAAGCCTAGGGCAGAAAAATCGATTTCAAAAATGGATTTTTTGTAATCCAATATTAGTTCTTCAGTCAAGTTGATGCTTTTCTTTAGGAGGCTATTTTCTGGCTTTATGGGTACATTTTCTGAGTTGATTTTTAAACTTGTAAATACAACTGGTGGGAGGAATGCGTTGTCGCTCATCTCATTAGTTTTATAGATTCTTAAGCCTTTCTTGCCACCGAAAATAGCTTCGGCCTCTTTTGTGATTAATGCGGCGGTATAGTTAAAACCACCGATGAGTTTTCCACTATCGCGATTGTAATTTTTTACGCGCTTGGATTTCGGCTCGAACATGACAACGCCGCTATTAGTCCCCATCCATAATTGACCTTTAGGGTCTTCTATAATGCTACGGATAGAGTCATCAAAAAAGCCATCGGCTTTGCCAAAGGTGGTAAAGCTTTTTGTCTCGCGATCAAATAAATTTAGCCCTTCATTTGTTCCAAACCACAGTCGTTTTTGGCTATCTTCCAGAATACTCAATACTGAGGGGTTACTAATTGATTGCGGGTTGTTGAGTTCTGGAATATAGGCATTAAATATGCCCGTTTTTCGATCCAACCAATTAAGGCCGGCTACAGTACCGACCCAGAAAACACCTTCGCTATCCTCATGGACCGTCCAGACTTGATTCCCCAGCAGGGAGCCTTTATCACTTGTCTCGATATAGTGAGTGAACTCGCCGGTATCACGGTTGTATTGGTTAAGGCCGCCCTCATGGGTACAAATCCAAATGGTGCCGGCGGCATCTTCATAAATGCACCAAACTTTGTCGTTGTTCAGTTTCTTTGAGTGAGTAATCGGGGCATTCGCTGCGCGTTTTGCATCATGAGGGAGACGGGTAATTTTACGGTTATTATTAAGGTCGACTTGAAAAACGCCGCCAGCCCAAGTGCCGCCCCATAAAACATTTTTTGAGTCTAAAAATAGCGATAAAACCGCCGGCGCGCCAATCGTATTTGGGTCATCTTTATTGTGTTTGTAGGCGGTAAATGTTTGCTTGTCTCGATCAAAATGATTTAAACCTCCGCCATCTGTACCCGCCCAAATATTACCGTTGGCTTCTTGCGCTACATCCATAACTGAAATGTGAGATAAGCTTGTAGGGTTTGACGGGTCTGGGGTGTGGGCATGAATCGCCGCGCTCGATTTGTCAAAAAAGTTAACGCCGCTAGGGTAATTACCGACCCACAGGTCGCCATTATTATCCTCAATTACAGTTCGAACAACGCTGGAGTTAAGAGAGCTTGTACGGCCGGCTTCGTGTTTAAACTGAACAAACTTTTCCATCGATGGGGAAAACATATTGAGGCCGCCTCCATCGGTTGCTATCCAGATGTAACCTTCTTTGGATTCTGAAAGCCACCAAATATCACCTCCAGAAAAGCTGGTGCTATCACCATCAATATGGCTATACCGCGTATAGTTTTTTGTTTCGGGGGAAAATTTAATAAGACCGCGATCAGTACCTAGCCACATGTCGTTGCTTTGGCTGAATAAAATCATGGATACGCCGTTATCGGGCTCGGAACTTGGATCGGGTGCGTAAGGTCGGTAGTTGTCAATTTTTCCGGTTTTAGGATCGTATTTATCAAGGCCGCTGGCGGTACCTATCCATAAGTAACCTTGCCCTGTGGCAATACTGTTTACTCTGCCAGGGCTAAGGCCGTCGGTTGTGCGTAGTAATGTACCAGCGCCGGTTGTTCTGTCTACTATGTATACGCCACCAAAGGTGGATACGGCCATGCGGCCATCGTCAAGCTCTGCAATGCGCCTAGCGCCGACTGATGATAGGGGCATATCTTTTAGGCTGTCGTGATCCGGCAGGCGGCGCAGTAGCTCAACTTCTTTATCATACCAAAGGGGGCCTTTGATCGTTGCAATCCAAAGTATGCCTTGGCTGTCTTCAAAAATATGAGGCACCATGACAGCGGTTTTAGGTTTAGCGCTAGGATCATTACCATCAATCTCGCCAATGCTTTTAAAGGTGTAGCCGTCATAGCGAATTAGCGCACTTTCACCGCCAATCCATATAAAGCCGTCTGTATCCTGATGCAAGGATAGGGTTACACCCAGCACGACATCTTTATTTTCGAGCACGTGCTGAAAACTGATCTTGCTAGAGTAAAGTTCTGCATTTACATAGGGCGAAACTATTGCAATAAGGAATAAAAAAATAATTTTATTCATAACTTTATTTGGCTTAACCCCTAGGTTTTTTATGCGAAAACGAAATAATTCTGTGCTACCGGAAATATCACAGCTGAGAAGAATAGCGGTTTTTTAAGTATAGAGGCAATTACTGCGGTTGCTGGACTCTAAGCATAATTAGAGCGCTATTGGGTATTGGTGTGGTGAGGCGTGGAGAGCGCGGATTAAGTGCTGGCGCCTTTACTCTCATTCTTGTCGTTGTATGCTTTTTTGGCGAGAGCTGAATGCAGCGATAAATAATATCCGCAAACCTATGAGCGCCTACGGCATGCTTCAGTATCGAAGGGCTTTAGTGTGTCTTTGAATCAGTATTTTTTATAGGTGGCAACGAAAAAGGGCGCCTCCTTATTATCGGAGAGCGCCCTTTAAATAAATGCGTTGAGAATACAGAATAATTCGCAATAAGCGCGCCCAGCTTTAAAGCAATATGAAATAGGGGCGCTTACCTGTAACTGTTTATTCTAGATCCTCAAAAGCAGTCGTGCTTGCTGGCTTTACATTATTGCAATGCGCCGCCAGTAAGCGTGTTGCGATTTTAGTTTGAGGTATCAACACCTTGCATGTTAACGACAACATCAGGTTGTGTTACACCAACAGTTGCCGTGTCGGCAGCCATATCAACTTGGATGTCCAGTCCACCAATAGTACCGATAGCATCAGCATCTACGCCAATAATACCGTTAACTACGGAGCCTTCTAAATGGACAGCTAGGGGCGCGCTCTTAGCTTCTATCATCTCAATACTGCCATCAGAACCTGTAACTGCTACCACACGAAGCGCTCCCCCAAAGTTTATTAAGGGGTTGGTTGTGTCGAGTGCAATTGCTACATCGGATGTGGTCAATGTAAGCTCGTTAACCACCACGGTTAACCCGTCTAGACTTACACGGAAGGTTTTGACCCCACCTTCACCATTATCTATTGTGGCCCCAGGCGGTGTATTCGGGAACTGTAATTCTATATTGAGAGCAACTGCAACATCATCAATAGTTTGATTGACCGAGTAGCTATAGTGCAAACCAAAGCCAACCTCTTCGGGATCGGGGGCGATAAGATTAATGCCTTCGGGTAGCGGTATTACGTATTCTCCGCTTAATTGTTTAATAAACTCAGCGCCAATCGCTGTACCTACTGGTGTTAACGCAGCTACAGCTTTTTTAATTGCAGCTTCGTCTAGACCTTGTGCGACAAGATCTAAGTAAAATGCGTCGAAGGCGTCTTTATCAATAAGGTTAATGAATGCCTCGCCTAGGTTTGCAACAGCGTCTACCTCAACGCTTTGATCATCCGTCAATGCTTCGGTAAAGCTTAAATCTTCGATATTAACGGCTGCTGCAGAAGAGCTAGCCATAGGTGCTGAGCTTGAAGATACAACAACAGGCGAAGAGCTAGAAGTTACAACAACAGGCGCAGAGCTAGAAGTTACGACAACTGGTGCAGAGCTAGAAGCCACTACAACAGGAGCAGAGCTAGAAGTTACGACAACAGGCGCAGAGCTAGAAGTTACAACAACTGGAGCAGAGCTAGAAGTTACGACAACTGGCGCGGAGCTAGAAGTTACAACAACTGGAGCAGAGCTAGAAGACATTGCATCAGACATAGAGCTTTCGGAGCTTGCGTCAGGACAATTGTATTCCCCTGGGTGGTGGTCGCAGATGGACGGATCAATATCATGATTATCGTTGCCGATACAGCCGGCTAGGGTGAGCGATAATACGCCGAGGGTTGGTATGGACAATATTTTCATAATTTTTCTCGCTAATGGTGGTCTAAGACAATCAAGTAAGGCCGATAATATATGAGTAGGCGCGATAATATTTGGGCATAAGTTTAAATCGTGATGTCGTACGTGTTTTTAAATGGATTTTAAGTTGGAGCGCACATAAATATGACCGCGGTATCAATGTCTCGCGAGACATTTTTAATTTAGCTAGCATGATTGTTTGAAGTAGGTAAGTAAATTAATAGGAGAAATGTGACACGTTAATCGCCTTGGGTTTTTTCGCGCCGTTTTATATGCTCTCATTAATCCGTCGCTGCTTACGGTCTGGGCTATTTGGGTCGTTATTGCGCTTAATTACTTTAAAGTAGATGGATTTAATTGCCGTATTTATTAACGATTTAATTGGAGCGCTTAGTCTATTATTCTTGTGCGGCTGAATACTGGTGATGTTTTTTTGATTGTAAATAAGCATAAATACCCTTTGAAAATAGCATATAACCGTTTTTCTTATAATTAGAGGTTGGTTCAACGGTGTTGTATTTCATTCATGTGAGGGGAGCGTTTACTTGGCTTGATCTATGTGAAAAATGAAATAGTGTCTTTCAGGTATCTTCATTGAAAAATTATTCAATAGGATTTTTTGACGGGAGTATTGGCTGGTTGTAAGTTGGCCTAGGGTTGTGTCATTAAGTGACAGCTTGTAGTTATAGGTGAAGATCAAATTGATGGCGACATCCCCCAGCTTATTATAAAAATTCTCGAATAATAAATTCATTAGGTCTTAACTGCTTGGATCGTAAGGCTGTCAAGAAATTTTAAAGTAATTAATGTATAGCGATTAACATTACAGGTCGATAATACCGGTATTTATAAATCTATAGGAAGATGGAAAAGCGTTTTTGTATCCGCTGCAGTTCCTACTCCATAATATGCTCAAAAAACCCAAAGCCCGTATGTAGGGTTAATACGCCCAACTCTTGGTGACTTTTCTGTAAGGCCTCGCCTTGTGAGTGCCAATTTAAAATTATTGCATACAGTAAAGGCTGATTGATTGATTGCGCTGAGCATTTGAGGGCTGCATGGCTCGGTAGCGGCTTCCAGGTTTATTCTGATCGATAGCGCCTCCTAGGCATTAAGCTCCTGCAGCGTCGAATAGTGGTCCCTTCCGCATAATGCATTCATTATTGGCTGGGCTTTTAAAAATAAGGGGCGAGGCAATAATAGTTTATCCAATTAGGCGAAGAG
>NZ_CEXWTU010000201.1:0-1032 GCF_982758155.1 Marinagarivorans sp.
GTACGGATGAGGCTGATACTTTAAATGCAACGGCGGAACAAAATGCGGTTTATGGCGATGCAGGGGATGATGTTATTACAGCAATAGCTGGCGATAGCATTATTCAGGGTGGGCCAGGTAATGATGTACTAACGGGTGGCCCTGGGGTAGATGTTTTTGTTATCAATATTGATGATGGTATTGATGAGATATATGCGCAGCGCGATCAAGATATTCTGCAGTTTATTAACTTAACGCCTAATGATGTTGTCGTTAAACGTGATTTAAGTGGCGACAAAACCAATATAGAACTCGCAGTATTTAATGACGGCGTAGAAACCGGAACTGTGACATTAATTAATCAAATGGGTGATTTAAGTACTTACAGTGGTATTAGTTCGGTGGTATTTGCTGACGGCACTACTTGGCTGGCCGATCAATTGCCTGCCATGACGCTTATCGGTACTCCTAGAAATGAAACCATCGAAGGTTTTGATACAGCCGATGTTATACAAGGTTTAGCCGGTAATGACACCCTTATTGGGAATGGCGGTGTGGATACTTATATTTATCGCGCAGGCGATGGTTTCGATACTATTTTAGGCGATGCCTCTGAAGATGTTTTACGTTTAGTTGATATAGCTTCTACCGAAGTTACCATTCAGCGTATAGCAACTGAAGTGAGTGACGGCGTTCAAGTTATTATTAATGACGAGTCCGGCGGTATTACCCTTGTCGGGCAGTTAACCGGCGCAAGCGCTGGATATAGCGGCATTAGTGTTATTGAGTTTGCTGATGACGTTGTGTGGACGGTAGAAGATCTACGTGTAATGGCATTGGTTTGCCAAGGTGTTTTCCAAACTATCAATGGTACTGCCGAGGCGGATGAATTTTTAGGGCAGTATTTTGATGAAGCGATTAATGGCGCCGGTGGGGATGATGTATTAAATGGTGCTGGTGGTTGTGATCAATTAAATGGTGGTGCTGGTGACGATGTGCTCGACGGTGGCGCGGGTGATGATCAGCTGCACGGTGCGATCGGTCATGACCGCA
>NZ_CEXWTU010000201.1:1132-9268 GCF_982758155.1 Marinagarivorans sp.
GCATATCAGCTGGATGCGTTTGAATTTATGGGTGATGAAGCGGCGCTGACGCGGGCAGAATTCTTTGCGTTACTGCCGGTGTATTCTGACGTGGCCGGTACTGAAGGTGATGACACACTGGTGGGCTATTACGGCATCGATAACATGCAAGGCTTTGGCGGTAATGATTCGATCAGTGGCCAAGCGGGTAATGACGCCTTATACGGTGATGCGGGTAACGATACGGTGGCTGGCGAAGGCGGTGATGATCAGCTGTTCGGCGGTGAGGGTGATGATAGCCTGAATGGCGGCTCAGGTGATGATGTACTCGACGGTGGCGCGGGTGATGATCAGCTGCACGGTGCGATCGGTCATGACCGCATTCTTTTTGGTTATGGCAGTGGTCACGATACGGTGGTGCAGTATGACGGCAACAGTGATGGGACGTACCTCGATACCCTCGTGTTCGGTGACGAGGTCAGTATCGCGGCACTGCGTTTAGAAAAAATTGGTAATGATTTATTAATCCTGCTGGGAGAAGGCGAAGACAGTATTCGCTTTACCGATTGGTTCCTCAGCACGGCATATCAGCTGGATGCGTTTGAATTTATGGGTGATGAAGCGGCGCTGACGCGGGTGGAATTCTTAGACTCACTGCAGTTATATGAAAACACCACCAACACCTGGTCCTACAAAATAATAGATCCCGAAGACTACATCGACCAAGCACTACCCGATTACTCCTCTATTGAAACAGACCTATCTGAATGGGATGTGGGAGAGGGGCCGTTTGCTAATGCGGATGATCATCCGTTGGTTTTAAATACAACGTTACCTGCCAATGCTAATATTATTTGGCCGTTAAATACCAATATATGGGCACATGCGGATGTCGTTATTGCTGAGGGACAGCAACTTAAAATGCGTTATTTTGTCGATAACGTCGCTAGTATTTGGGTTAACGGAACACTGTATCCCAGCCGTGTGGGCGGTAATGATGCCGCAGATTTAATTGAGCGTGAGCTTATCATTCCAGCGGCGGATTTAATTAGCGGTAGCAATCGGATTGTATTACTCGCAGAAGATTACGGTGCTTACAGCTATGCACATGTTGAAATAACGGTAATTACACCTTCTGCAACTGAGGTTGCGCGCACGAAAGTATTGGCGAATGCCTGTAACGGTATTATGCCGCCGCAGGCGAATTTTGCTGATCGTGTTTCGAATCCTTATGCGGATGCTGAATTTTATGCCGACCCCGATTACGCCGATCGAGTAACTTCGACACAGGATCAGATGGGTGACCCGGTTATGGTCGCGGCAATGGATTTGGTTAAATATGAATCTACCGGTATTTGGTTAGATAGCACCGCTAAGCTATGTGGAGAAACTGACGATGGCCGAATGAATTTACTTCAACATTTGGAAAACGCACAAAAACTTGCCGCTGACGAGCCTGTTGTGCTCTCTACTGTAGTGTTTAATTTACCGGCGCGGGATTGTGTTTCGGGTAATCATCCTGGTGAATTTGAAGCTTCCGAAGAAGGCTTAAAGGGATATCAAACCTATATTGATACGGTGGCAGCACTAGTCAGTAGTTTTCCTGATTTACGCTTCGTGGCAGCCATTGAGCCTGGCGCTTTAGCATCTACCGTTGAATACAATCAGCCTACGGTGCCCTTCAGTTATTGTGAATATGCTTTTGCAGATCGTATTTACGAGCAAGGGGTAACTTATGCACTGAATAAGTTGGGGCAAGTTCCTAATGTTTACAGTTATTTGGATATTGGACATGCGGCTTGGTTAGGCTGGCGTGTGGATACCTTGACGAGAACCGTGATCGATTGGCTATCGTTAGCTTCGCAAGATCCAGCATTAGATTTTGAGGCCGAAACAAATTACGCATTAATTAGCGGTCTTGTCACTAATGTTGCTGAATATATACCGTATGAAGAACCGTATATTAAAGATTTTGACGAAACACAGCCGAACTTTGGTTTTTATAGTTGGAATGCTCATGCAACGGCAAAGAGTTATGCCGATGCAGTGCTCGATAAATTATTACAAGATACACAAGCGTCTTTTGGCATGATTATCGATTCTTCTCGTAACGGTTGGGGTGGTGATCGACGGCCTACCTTTGAGGGTACAGATCAGAGCTACCGTCTCGATCAACGGCGTTCTCGCTGGAACTGGTGTAACAACTCACGGGCTGGGTTAGGGCGTTTTCCACAGGCCAATCCGGATCCCGATAATGCCAATCTCCATGCTTTTTATTGGTTTAAACCGCCAGGCGAGTCTGATGGTGATGATGCACCAGTGCGTGAGGGTATTTTTGCTGAGTACGAGGTGCCCGTTAAAAGTTGTACTGAAGAGTATCGTGATGGCCAGCTAAATCCAACACCGTCTAGCCATTGGTTTGATAATCATTTTATCCAGCTTATTGAAAATGCATGGCCGCCATTGATAGAGCCTGCTAAACCGTTAGCGATCGAGTTGAGCTTAAATAATCTTCCTGTTACGGAATTTGATGATGTTGTGGTTAGTTTTGAATTGCCAGAAGTCTCGATAGAAAATGTTGAAGTTTACCTAAGGGGAGAGGACTTTACGTTAACGGGCGCGGCAGTTTGGGAGGGTGGTTTCTTTGAAGTGTCATTGGCGGACTTGTTGTTTAATAACGTTGCGCAGTCACGAATTCAACTCATTGTAAGTGATGTTAATCGTCAGCGTTATATTGGTGAGTTTTCGCTGGGTAATTTCGCACCTTTTACGTCAAGTGAAGGTGACGATGTGGTTATTCGCTCTCGGCAAGCCCAAAAAACGGTCACTGAAATACAAGGTTTTGGTGGCGACGATATATTAATTGATTTGCTCAACTCAGTAACTTTAAATGGCGGGTTAGGTAATGATGTTTTACAAGGTGCTGATTTAATCGGTGGTGAAGGTAACGATTTGTTGATACTCACGGGCGTTGAGGTTGATCAAAAAGCCGTCGGTGGCCCTGGCGACGATGAGTTTTATGTCTTTGGCCGTTACAGCCAAATAACCATTAACGATACTGAGGGTGTTAATCGTGTGTTTTTACCGAAGGTTAACCAAGATGGGTTGCAGTGGTACCGTGAAGAGTCTGACTTGATGATCGAGTATTATAACGATTCAGATTTTCCTGAGTTTGAGCTTACTGTAGAAGAGTTTTTTAATAGTAACCCTTCGTTTAAAGGTGTCTATGTTCAAGATCAGTTGTGGTTAACCCCCGACTCAATTAGTCAGGACAACTTCTAAGTTATCAATGCAGGGTCATTTTTAATGGCCCTGACTACAAAAAAGGCACGGGTGAATCCACTCGTGCCTTTTTTTAGCTCCTAGATACGAGTGATTTTTTATATAAGTGAGCACTTGGTCACGTGTAGGGTGGAATTTTTGCAAAAGAAAGTAACTTTACAGACCAGGGTGTTATCGTTAACATGTGTTGAGTGATATTCGCTGAGCTGCAGTAGGGGTGTATGAAAAATATTAAGGGCTGTGCTTTTTGGTTGAAAATGATGTGCTTTGTTATTGCTGGCGCATTACTGGTATTGGCATTCGTAAGCCGTATATCGCAAGCCTCGGGCAGCGTGGCTTTACTTGATACACGCAATTTACCGGCGGACCATAAAATTTTATTTTTTATGGGGCAGGATAGTGAAACGTTAACGCAATACCGTAAAGATGTTCTAGAGCTTGATAGCCGTATGCCAAAGCCAGGCGGTATAACGTTGTATACAAAAATTGCCGGTAATGCGAAAGAGGGCAGTTTGCAGGGTTTGATTGATAATGTGGATTACGGTGCGGGCATTATTAACTTTGAACGCTCGTTATTGGAGTTTCCTGTTGCGGCACTGGCGGTGGGGTTGAGTTTAACGGATGCTGAAAAAGGTTGTCAGCAAATACCTACTCGAGCGATTGCAGGTATGGTGGGGGATGGCGTTAGCCAACAGATGATTCATGATTATCGTGAACAGATCGGAAAGTTATTAATGTTTTTAAAAGCGACTAAACGGCCCGTTTTTTTGCGCATTGGTTACGAATTTGACGGCCCTTGGAATTGCTACCAACCCGAAAGCTATAAAGCGGCATTCCGTTTTATTAAGCAACGTATCGTCCAGCTCGCGACGGATAATATTGCTACCGTTTGGCAGTCTGCAGCGTGGCCACGTAATCAAGGTATTTATCGGGTGATTGACCCTATGTTGCTGGATAAATTTTATCCTGGTGATGATGTGGTGGATTGGGTGTCATTGTCGACTTTTTATGGCAATAATTATCGTGATCATCAGTGGGTTTGTGATGATTTAAATCCAGAGTGGTTTACACCGGCGGAACCGCCAAGGTTACAGCAAAATCGCATTTTAAATTTTGCTCGGAATCATCAAAAACCCGTAATGATAGCCGAGGCTTCACCGGTTGCCTTTAGCAATTCACAGCTAACATCCAGTTGTATTTTTAGTAAGCGGACAAAACCGGTTTCTGCTGACATTATATGGACGAGTTGGTATGCGGATTGGTTTAAGTATATAGAAAACAATAAAGACATTATCCGTGCGGTTGCTTACATTAACACGCATTGGCATACACAAACGATGTGGTATTGCGCTCCACAAGCCACGGCTGGTTCGCAAGACTGTCTGCAAGGGTATTGGGGGGATAGCCGAGTGCAAGCGAATCCTGAGATATTAAAGCGATTTAAGTCTGAAATTTCAAAACCGATTTACGTCAATGGCGCGGATTTTGAAATTTAGACTGTATTAACTCTGTTTGTCTCATATATGGCGGATACGTTAAGTCTTTTTTATCGGTTAAACGTTTATTGAAATCGTTTATTTACTGGGTGCTATTTAGGTCTGTGGAAAACAGCCGAATAGTGCGCAGTGAGGGCTTCAGTAGCCCAGAAAACATTCAGTATTGAGACCTATTAATGCTTAGCCGAATGGTTGCCAATATTCTTTACAGAGTCACGAATTTGTAAAAGATAATTCAATTGTGTTTGTGCTTCCATAGTATCCCCTTCATCGTTTTTACCTCGAATAGACTCAATCAAAAGGTCCACAGCGGCTTTAGATATTTCAAAAATGGGCTGGCGAATAGTGGTGAGTTTTGGCCACATGGAAACGGCCAGCGGGGTATCATCAAAGCCGGCTACGCTTAGGGCTTCGGGTACATCAATCCCGAGTTTTCTGGCGGCGGCAATGGTGCCTGCTGCCATGTCATCGTTTGCCGCAAAAATAGCGGTGACTTGCTGTTTCTTTAAAATCTTTTCAGCGGCGGTCATGCCTTCTTCAAACTGAAAGTTACCTTCGCCAACCCAGCCTGTATTAACGCGCAATTTGTGTTTTTTCATGGTGTCGTTGAAGCCAGCAAAGCGTAATGCATCTGTTTCTTGCTGGGTATCACCACGGATAAAACCAATTTTTTTGTGGCCATTGGCTATCAGGTGTTCAGTCATTTCGGCGCTGGCAGCATAGTCGTCAATCACCACGCTGAGTGAGCGAGTTAATTGTGCGCCCGAGCCTACACGTACATAGCGAACATCTTCGGCTTCTAGTGCATCCAATAGCGTACGATTATCGTTCAAAGGTGGCGGCACAATAATGCCGTCCAGAGCGTGGCGACGCACCATTTTTTTAATGAAGTCATTGATGTCCGATTCGGAAAAATCACAGGGTTCTAATATTAGGTGATAGCCTAATTCGTTACAGCGTAGCATGGTGGCAATCAGGTACTCACGAATAAAGCCGCCTACGCTTAAGTCGTAAAAGAAACCCAGTACGAATGATTTAGAGCTGGATAAGCTCCGGGCAGAGATGTTGAGCTTGTAGTTGAGGGAATCAACAGCTTGCATTACGCGTTCGCGGGTATTATCGGATACCTTACCTTCGTTGCTCAGCACCCTAGATACGGTCATTAGTGATACGCCGGCCATTTCAGCGACATCGCGCATTGTCGATTGCTTACTCTTTTCGGGGGAATGTCTTCCGCTCATTATAGGTTTCCAGTAGTTCGATAGAGGCTTATGCACAAATATGATAGCGCGAATTAGAGCGAGGCAAAATAGTTGAATGGTGGTTTTACTAATCAGTATGTGAAGTGGGGTATATGTTTCTAGGGTAAAACTTATGGTGCAGGCTACATGAGATGTTTTTTTTTATTGAAAAATCATCTAGCGCTAAAAATCCATCCCTCCAAAATCGTTTAGCGAGAGCGTGGTTGTAAATTGTTACTCTGGTATCTTTTCAGCGATGTTACTCGTGGTGCCTTCTAATTCCCGGTATGAAAACCATTTGAAATCGGCAGGGATATTATTGCCGGATAAGTCTTGGCAATTAAGTCCGATAAAAGCGCCTGTGAAGGCTGCACGATATTGGTTGCCGCCATCGCGAACATAGTCATCCGATAAAATACTACCGTCGAGAATTGGGCCAAACTTGTTCCAGTCGTTGGTTTGGTTAGAGTGCGAATAAAGGAACTGTACCTTTTCGTTATGCCATATCACTTTTAAGTAAATAGGTGATTGTTCGGGGTAGGTTATGTCTTTGGTAATAGGCTCTGAGGCGATGTTGTTATCAACAACGACGAGACTGAGCGTGTTAAGTAGGGGGTTAGCGTCGCAGTTGGAGGCATAAAAATAGAGGTAATGCGCGGTGTTGTAATAACAGGCCAAGCCCGCCATTTGCTGGAATGATTTTGGTTTGAACTCTAGTTGGCAGGCTGCCTCTACATTGAAGGCCTGTAGTCTTCTCGCAATTAAACTTTGACAGTGGGTGGAGCTGAGTGATTCGCGTCCTTTAAGGCGTAAATACTGGGGCCTGGCTGTTAGGCTTAGCCATGATTCTTCAGCGGGAATACGAAGCGATTGCCAGCTGGGTGCGAGGGTGGTGAGCTCAAAGGTTTCCAGTTCGGGTGATGGTATTGTTGGCGCAGGAGCGATATCGGGTGCCGGCACGTGAATGCGTGTCGTTTTGTCTGGCGTGGCGAGATAAGGCCACTCATCATCCCAAGTAATTTGTTCGATCAAAGTTTCACGGCCAAGAGTACAGCGCTTAGCGGGCATTAATGGCCTGCTACCTAAATACGCGGCATACCACTCTCCTTGTGGCGTTTCAACGAGGTCTGCATGCCCCGTGCGTTGGAAATGCGCATGGCTGTTTTGGCTGGCAGTAATGATTGGGTTGTTTGGGTGGTTTTCGTAAGGGCCGGTAATATTTTTTGAACGCGCAATCGTCACGCTGTGATCGTAATCGGTTCCACCTTCGGCGGTTAATAAATAGTACCAGCCGTTACGCTGATAAATATGCGGGCCTTCTGTGCAACCCAGTTCAGTCCCTTTAAAAATTGTATGGGGTTTACCGGTTAAAAGTTTGCTGTTCTCGTCCCATTCTTGTAATTGAATACCGCCAAACAAAAGATTTTTACGGTGGTCCGTTATCATGTTGACCAGCCACTTTTTGCCGTTGTTATCGTGAAATAACGATGCGTCAAAACCGCTGGCATTAAGATATGTTGGTTCGCTCCAAGGTCCTTCGATGGATTGGCTGGTGACTAAATAGTTGGGTGTGTCTTTCCAGGGGCCATCAAAAGAGCGGACATTACTGTAGACCAAATAAAACGTGCCCTGGCTATAACTGAGGCACGGCGCCCAAACGCCACAAGAATCGGGTACGCCTTGCATATCTAATTGTGTGCGGCGGTCTAGAGGGTGACGGATTATTTCCCAGTGAATTAAATCCAGGGATCGATGAATTTGAACTCCCGGAAACCATTCAAAGGTCGATGTGGCGATATAAAAAACACCGTCTACGCAAACGATACTGGGGTCAGGGTTAAACCCTTTAAGAATCGGGTTGGTAATCACTCTTTTCATAGGGACCTAGCAGTTCGATTTTTATTCTTGAATTGTTATATGGGTTTTGTTAACGGTAACACCCTGTCGGTGTAATGTTAATAGCTGCATTTAACGAAACGCCAAATAGACCGGTTGGCCAGTATTATTGGATAAAAATTTATCAGGGTAGGGGTAATAAAGTGTCGCGCGGTGGCGGTGCTCGCTAGTCGATACGGTCCGCAGAGACTAAGGGCCGAGGAAAAAATACTTTATCCAATAATACTTGCCTCCTGCTTCCT
>NZ_CEXWTU010000202.1:0-9170 GCF_982758155.1 Marinagarivorans sp.
GTAAGGATGTCGAGATCGAGCATTAGTGGATGAAATATTGTTTCCTCGTCCCTAATGACACATAAAAAAACCACCGACTATGCGGTGGCTTTGAGGTTTTCAGTTTTCATAGGCCTACCTCAGTAAGCCTACGAAAAGGTGCGTAATAGCGGTTAGGTGTCTGTACCGCAGGCGGCAGCCCCGTTACCGTTAAAGTATTCACGCAACCAAAGCATAGCCGCTTTTTCGGTGCCATCGGCGGTGACAATACCTGAGCGTTCAGTGTTGCGCCACGTTTGCCCTTCGATGTAGCCCCAAAGCGTAATGCCTTGAACGCTGGGGTGTTCCCACATCGTTGGAAATAAAGCTTTGTAGCGTGCACATTGATCCATGCCGGTATCATCAATATCCAATTCAGAAATATACAGCGGTACATTAAAGACACTGAAACGATCAAGTTCGGTAACAATTTGTGCGGCTGAAATACTATTCCAAGAATCTAGTCCATTAATGCTGAATGCATGGGTTTGGAAGCCAATCCCGTCAATTAAGTTGCGGTCGTTGAGTAAGCCAATAATGGTTACATAATCTGTAGAGTTAGTGTTGGAGCCATTTATAGCATCGTTAATAATGTTGTAATCATTGATTAACAGCGTGGCATTAGGGCAGTACTCCCTGGCTTTTTCGTAGCTCCAGATTACCCAATCCCAACCCGTGGTACCGGCACCACCGATGGCATTGCGATAGGACGCGGGCGCATTTGTGGGTTCGTTAACAACGTCGATCATGTGTTTGAAACCATTCTCAGCGGGGGCGTCGTAGCGCTCACAGTAAGCTTGAATAAATTCTTCGACTTCAGCTAATTGTTCGGCTTCTGTAAGGCCACCAATCCAGCTTGGCTCTTGGCTACCCCAAACAAAGGTGTGTCCTTTAAATGGCATGCCATTCACTTTGGCGTAAGCGTAGGCTCTATCTAGGTTGCCCCAGTTCATGAAGTCGCGGCTGCCTTCTACGGCATCCCATTTGCCGGCGTTTTCGGGTGTTACTTGGTTCCAATAGCTGCCATAGCTGGCAGGAATAGAGTTGGCAATAATATTTCCGAGGAATTTCGCTTCCCCTGCGGCTAGCCCACCTGTTGCTGTTGGATCGGGTTCAGGGTAAACGAGTGAGTCGTCACCGGCTGTACCTAAAATAACCATGTCATCAACATAGTAGGATGCAGTGACGCTAGGCGATTCTATATAAGCATAAACGCCAGTAGAGGTGCCAGTGGGAGTATGCACATAGGAGCCGCTAAGTTTTACCCAGTCATCGGCAGTAGCACTTGTACTATCGACCCCGGTGTAGTTGGCGTTGCCGTCATCATCGGTGTAATTAACCGTAAGGCTAACCGTCTCGGTGCTTTCGCCTGCGGCCATTTTTACCCAAACTTCGAAAGAGTAGGTTTCGCCGGTGGCGAGATTACTCAAGTTAATCAATGGGGCATTCCAATTGGCTGTACGGCCACTGACAAGAATACTGAATGAGCCGCAATGTGCTTCGGCATCACTTTGTTCTGCCGTAGCGCCTTGAGCGCCCCAAGGGGATAACCCGTCCTCTGCGCCGCCATTTACAGCAAGGTTGTTTTCAACCGTAGCGCAAGCATTGGCTGCAGAAGACATTGACATGGCGCTGCTAGATTCTGCCGCGGCGCTACTGCTCGAAACTGCTTCGGAGCTACTCATTGCGACTGAAGAGCTTGCCATTTCGGAGGACTGAGCACTTGATAAAGCGCTGCTCATAGTAGAGCTCATAGCAGAACTCATAGCAGAGCTCACAGTAGATGAGCTGCTTGAATCTTCATCATCGTCCTTACAGCCAGTAAGGGCTAAGCTTAAAGCTGCAATAGCGATAAGGCCTTTCCTTTTGTTGTTGGGGGGCGTATTCATCAGTGAAAGCATCGAGATCTCCAGCGAAGGTTAGGTACTGCTGAGCGAGGTGTGTCAGCAGTGTTTAATCAAGTGTATTAGAGTTTAGACACTGAGAAAAAAGTTGCCATGCGCTGAAGAAAAAAATGTTGAACTCACTTTAGGGACGAGGCAATAATAGTTTATCCAATTAGGCGAAGAGATCGGCTTTCTTATCGAGGCGTTTAAAGCGGCGCATGCCGGGGCATGTAACGCTTTAAGCAACGAAGGTAAGGATGTCGAGATCAAGCATTAGTGGATGAAATATTGTTTCCTCGCCCCTTAAATGCACTTAATGTGATGCTTTTTTAACTATTTCTCGCTTCACCAGTCGAGTCGTATATCCCATGCTTGTACTTTATTGGGAGCTAGCGTTGGCGTATGCTCATTTATACTTCGGTGTACATTCACAGCGGGGGTAAGATTAGCATCGCGCCCGTAAATGTAATCTTGATCTTGCACTATGGTTAAATAGGCTTTATTTAAGGCTAAAGCGCGTTCTGGTGATGGAGTAATTAGTGTATAAACATCTGAGTCTGCAAGTTTGTCTGAGTTTAAACTTCCATCTGGATTAAACCATTTCTCTGTCATTTCGTCGTTTTGCCGGAATTCATTGCCGCCGCCAACGGTTTCTAAATAATGTGCAATTTCACCGATATCTCGGCCTAACGTGGGCACATCTGCCATCCCTTTTAAATTTATATATCCCCAGCCATTCTCCCCAGTCACTTTGCGAGAGAAAGAAAATGTTTGGTCAATGGTGGTTCCAATCGTACTGTGGCAGCCCATGCAAAAAAGTGTTTCTTCGGAGTCCTGCGTGCGTAGTTGTCCATTTTTATCCTCAATAAACCCAAGTAATGTCCAACCAAAATTGTTACTCATTCCTCTATCTTCGCGGTATTCGTACTTAGGCAGCTGCCCGTCTATTTTTTCTTGTTGCTCATTTCCGTAGGCGGATAACAAACTGGCGGAAGATAAAAATACGTGTTTACGCATGTAACGTACTTCTTTCATTCTGGGGGGCACGATAATGTCACCATTGTTGGATACGCCAACGTAGCGCACTGTGTGTAAAAACTCAGTGTCTTTTGGATATAGCATGGTTTTTACCGAAATATTATTTGCGGCGCCGACATAGTTTAAAGGGCGTAATATCTCACGAACAGAATCTTCTAAAATGCCGTTGCTATTAAGATCTTGACACAATGTTTTTTCGTTAATGCTTGGGGTCGATAGCTGACTTAAATCTTTAATAGCCATTTCGACAATGGCGAGGTTGGCTTGATAGGCATTGCGTGAATAATTTTGAGACTCTTCAATACTGGCTTCACTGCAGTTCGATGTGCGAAAAGCTTTTGGTAGGCGAATCATTACGTCATCGGTGGAACCGTTTGTGGGCCAAAAGGTACTGGGTAGTGGTTTGTAATTAAACGCTACCCAGTGGCTATCATCTTTGGCAAAGCCTTGGTCATCAAAAGCGTCTTTACCTAAGGCGAGGTTTGTCAGTTCTGGAATCGGTCCTTGCCAGTCATCCATTCGTTTAAGTTGGCTTATAAACGGCGAATAGTTGTCTGTATTAATGTAATTAAGAATGTCGCTGTCACTGATTTGAGCAATGCGCTCACTACGATCTTCAAATAAATTTTCCCAGTGATTAATCAGTCCTGTCTCTGAAAATGCGTACTCCATTTGAAGGCCTAAATCATTCATTGCATTAGGACGGGAACCAAAGGCATAGCTCTGATGACAGGTAATGCACGGGTTAAAATTTTCTTCGTGCTTGGTATAGCACTGTGGGGGTATTACGGCTTCGGGGTTGTGTATTGTTTGGCTGGGGTTGGGTCGAATGTTATTGGGTGTAAGCAGTTCTTTTTGTGGGATTTCTTGCTGTGTGTTATTACCTTCTTCAATAATCGGAGTGTCGCCATTACAGGCGGAAAACAATAAGCAGGCGCTAATAATAAAAGACATTCTCATGGTGGTACCGTTGAAATAGCAAAAAATACAAAAACCTCTAAAGACAGGTGATCTAAGTCATCTGGCTTTAGAGGTATAAAGAAGAATTGTCAGGGGTTAGGTTTAAATGGCGGGGTCGTCAAATACCCATACCATATTGTTTTGATGGTTGCCGGTATCTTCACCGATTAATACGCGGCCATCATTTAAAATAACGAGGTTGTCCGGGTTGGAGATATTGTTGATATTACAACGATTAGTACTGCGATCTGGGTAGTAGGGGCCACCAACAATCGCAGGAATCATATGGGTGGCGTCTATAGTACCTTCATTGTTCTTGACCAGTTTCATACGATAAACCAAACCGCAGTTACCGTGAGTGCCGTCCAGTTGAATGCTGCCTTCGTCGTCTGCCATGGCGCCAGTGTATGATGACATTGCCATATACATATAAGCTTGTGCACCATCGGCAGTACCGTTATTCCACCAGTTACTGGCAAGCCCGTAATTGATATTTACGCCTTCCATTTTATTAAATTCACCGGTTGCGCCTAAGGCAATTGCCGCTTTACGCGATTCTAAAAATGCAGGGCGGTCGTCACTAAATGGGCTTGTAGCAACGCTACCGTCGGTGTCTAAATCGGTACCGGTTTTGGCTTCAGCCCAGGCATTAATTTCGACTTCAGTTATGTGCTTAGCTTCGGCTAGGGTGCCATCATAAGAGCGTACAACGGTTACAAGCTCTGCATCGCTACCGTGCGCTAGCTCTATCCACTCAATCGCAAACGCAGCTTCGGCTGGGTCATTAACACCGCTGGTTTGAGTGACTTTAGCCGCGTACAAAGTGCCTGCACTTAAGTCACCTGCGGTATCGGCGACAAATTTAAAGAATACAACACCGCCACCATCATCACTTAAAAATACGGTTTTTTGATCGGGCATAACTACCGGGTTTTCATGGGAAAAACGGCCCATGGCAAAACGCTTTTCCATTTCGATATTGGCAACGGTTGATGCGGTAGCTGTGTTGTTCGTACCTATTTCTACGATGTAACCATAGTCATATGGGTTGGCCCAAGCTCCGGAGCCATCCACGGGTAAACTTAAGTAGCGGCTAACAGATGCAGCGTTGCTGTTGTCAGCATCAAACCAATCAGGGGTGTTATCAAAATATAGCTCCTCTGCGGTTAGTGGTGTATTCCACGGGCTAACACTGCCAAAGCAGTTTACCCATGTGCCATTAACACTAGAGAAATCTAACATGCCTTCTTGAGTCACCGATTGATAGCCGGAAGCATCTAAGTTATCGACGTGAATACGGCTCATGCCACCGGGGCGGTCTTCCCAGTTTGTGAACACGTAATAGCCCGTGCTGCCATCAGAAATAACGCCGTTAAAGTCTGGGTCGTTTGAGTTTTTAAGCACTGTCATACCATCTGCAGAAACAATATCGCCCATAGTATTATTGTCGGCTAGCGCTACATCTTGCTGAGTAAGTACTTGGTAGTGTCCAATAGCGGTGTTTACTACTTCTTTTTCGCTTTCTAGAATAGGTGCTGGTAGTTCGGCTACCTGACCTAAATTGTTAAAGTCGGCACCAACGACCACACCGACAGTGCCTTTTGAGAATACCATTCCGTCTTTATCTAATGTGTCGTTAGCTGAGTTTGGGTGTTGGACATTCAAGAAAAATGTACCGTCGTTATTGAGGTACATACCGGTGAATTCAGCGCCTAACGGCGCACTCGCTAAGCGAATTAAGCTTGCTCCAGAAACACCTGTATCACCTTGCTCGCCGATTGTTCCTACGGCGCCTGCTGCTCCAGAGCTACCCTGTTCGCCGACTTTACCTTGTACTCCGTCATCACCATCACTGCAGCCTATTAGGCTCAAGGTGGCTGTAGATATTGCGGCAGCAATAAGTACGCTGAGCGTTTTGCGTTTCATCATGTATCACCTAATTTATGGATGTCTGAAAATCACTTCAAATATGGATTTGAACAAGCTGGCCTTAGGCTTGAGGCCAAACCAAGCTTGTGGTCACGCAGGCTAGACCCTAACGTTGCATTAACTTTTGGCACAGTATCGCTTCGCTGCTTCTGTAGCAGCATTTCTAGCGTCGTACTCAATTTTTATGGATCTCACCTAGAGTGACTAGTATCAATCCAAAAAAATCTCCGTTCAAAGCTATAAATACCACTCTAAAAGCTCCTGAGCTCAAAACATAATGCAACGTTAGGGTAGAGATAATATGTGACAACTGGTTGAATGTTTTAGGGCAATTAGGTGATAGTTTTATGTCGGTAATATGACGGTGGTATCATCATTGGTTGAGGGGTGTACCCTGCATACAATGATAATGAGTGAAGGAAATATATGAAGCTGTTGCACTTAATATGTGAATCCAATAGGTTAAAGTTAGGGATTTTTTTGTCGGTTTTGTTGATGGTTGCATTAACGGGTTGCAGCCGCGATACACGCTGCAAGCCAATTATTGCGGCATATCCGACTTGGCCAGTAGAAAATTTTAGCCCTAAAGATATTCGATGGGATTATTTGACCCATTTAGGTGTTGTTGCCATTTATCCTTTAGATGATGGCGGCTTGAATACTGTGGATGCAGATGCGTTGCTTCCTGAATTATTAACACTAGCGCATGCCCATAATAAAAAAGTAATTATTTCTGTCGGTGGTAATGGCGAGGCTGGTAAAGGTTTTTTGGCTTTAACGAAAAATAAAGCAACGCAACAGGCCTTTATTACCAATATTGTTAATTATGTTAATCGCTATGGACTAGACGGCGTTGATATTGATTGGGAGTATTGGACGTATCAAAATGAGGAAGGGAAGGGCGGTAATGATCCTATCGAAAGCCGGCGCTTGGTTAATTTACTTAAAGCATTGCGGGAAAAATTGCCTGCAGAAAAATTATTAACCGTTGATGTTTTTGTGGGTGAGTGGGTTGGCTTGCAGTACTTATCGGAAATTGAGCAATCTGTCGATTACGTCAACCTTATGGCTTACGATTTTACCGGTGCTTGGTCTGAATCTCCTATTGGCCATCATTCGGATTATTCCACATTTAAGCGCGCATTGGCTTTTGCTCAGTCGCAGGGGTTTTCAAAAGAGAAGCTTATAGTGGGTTTGCCAACCTATGGTATTGAATTTAAAAATGGGGGCAATGAATCGATAAAGCATTGGGCTTATCGCGATATTATCAAGCAGGTCTCTCCGGGTGATAATGCGAGTGAACTGCTTGAGAGGGGCCGTGAAAACAATCTCTACTTCGAAACCCCAGCACTCACCGCCAAAAAGGCGCGTTTAATCCAGCGAGAAGGCTATGCGGGCGCCATGTTGTTCGAGCTGACCGGCGATACGCTAAACCCCGAGACCAGCTTGCTGAAGCGGGTATACGATAGGTTGCAGGCGCAGGGGTGCCAAAGTGAGTAGGTAAAAGTGAATAGGTAGTTGTCGCGAGGTTTCCCTTGCTTATTTGCCGGCATTACATGTAATATCGCGGCAGCACTACACTATGCAGTGCGCCTCCATTCACTAAGGATTGAGCTATGAATATAATTTTTGATTATTTGTTAACGTTTCAGTTTGCATTTTTTGTTTTTATTATTGTTGTTTTAAAATCCTCTATTAAATTTGTACCGCAAAACCGTGCTTGGATCGTTGAGCGTTTTGGTAAATTTCAATCGTCTAAAGAAGCTGGTTTGAACTTCATTTTCCCATTTATCGATAAGGTTGCAGCGGATCGTTCGCTTAAAGAGCAGGCTTACGACATTCCCAGTCAAGGGGCAATTACCAAGGATAATATTTCGTTAACGGTTGATGGAGTGCTGTATTTCCGAGTTTTGGATCCGTACAAGGCGACTTACGGCGTCGAAGATTACACCTTTGCAGTTACGCAATTAGCGCAAACGACGATGAGGTCGGAGCTAGGTAAAATTGAGTTGGACAAAACTTTCGAGGACCGAGATGCTTTAAATGCTCAAATCGTTGCTGCTATTAATGATGCTGCTGAAACTTGGGGTGTTGCCGTTTTACGCTACGAAATTAAAGATATCGTACCGCCAGCTTCTATTATGCATGCGATGGAATCACAAATGCGTGCTGAGCGTGAGCGACGTGCCAAAATTCTAGAGTCCGAAGGCGAGCGTCAAGCGGCGATTAACATTGCCGAAGGTGAAAAACAGTCGCGTGTACTCGCTGCCGAAGCCGAGCGTACCGAGCAGGTGCTTGCCGCCGAAGGTGAGGCCGAAGCCATTAAAACGGTTGCCGATGCACAAGCGCAAGCCTTGCAAGTGGTTGGGCATGCTGCAGCAACGGATGAAGGGCAAAAAGCGGTGCAGCTAGATTTGGCAACTAAAGCGATAGAGGCTAAGCGCGCGATTGCGAAAGAGTCGAGCATAGTGCTGTTACCCGATAGCAGTACAGAGGCTTCAAGTATCGTTGCTCAGGCTACCAGTATAATTAATGCATTAAACGGTGGAGGTAAAGTGTAATGGAATCGCTTGGCGAATACATACCACAGCTTATGATTACGGCAGGTATTATCCTGCTGGCTATCGAGGTGGCTGTATTGGGCTTTACGACGTTTATCTTATTCTTTGTCGGCGTATCGCTGGTTATTACGGGTGCTGTTTGTTGGATGGGTATAATGCCGGCAACATGGCCCGTTATATTGCTATCCAATGCGATATTGTCTACGGTGTTAGCGGGTGTGCTATGGCGCCCGTTACTGCGCCTACAGGGTAAAACAGAAGATAAACAAGTTAAGAGTGATTATGAAGGCCATCGCTTTGTTACCCCTGACGTTGTGAATAAAAGTGGCGCCACACGCTATACCTTTTCCGGGATTCAATGGAAGTTGAAAAGTGAAGCTGAAATTTCCGCCGGTATAGAGGTGGAAGTGATTAAAGCTGAAGTTGGTGTGTTGTGGGTGACGCCGGTTTAATTGAATATCGCTAATTGTTAGATAAGGGACAAGGAAACAATATTTCATCCACTAATGCTTGATATCGACATCCTTACCTTCGTTGCTCAAAGCGTTACATGCCTCGATAACTGCTCCATGCGTTATCCTAATAACCTGCTTCCCTGCAGGCCCTCTTCGCCTAATTGGATAAACTATTATTGCCTCGCCCCTAATGGCGCATCGTGTTTCTTACGCGATGCGCCATTTTAGTTTCTATCCCCCCATAAAAAATCCTGGCTAGCATGTGCTATAAGGGGCGTGCATGAAATAACTTCCCGTTTTTGAATTCCTGGGTGCACGCTTGC